>JAGRGP010000051.1 GCA_020445415.1 Gammaproteobacteria bacterium
AGGAGGATGGCCATAGTCGCATCGACGGAAGCTGGGACGGGTGGGGCGTAGCGGCTGCGTGAGGAAATGGCTACCCGGTAACTTTGCCCAACGGTGCTCAATTCAATGCGCAGGATTGTCGATACGATGCGGTGGTAACGTACCGCCCGAACGATAGCGCTTTTAAGGGTATCACTGGAAAGCATGGAAAGTCCCAGTCCATGCAGCGCGACAGGTTGCAGTACTGCCGGCAGGGTGAGCCCAAAGCAGGGGTCGCCGGTTAATTCCACCGCGCGCACCCACACTCGCCGCATGACTGGGGTCGGTACCCGGCCGCTGGGATTACTGTAGGCGCCGGGATCAACGCCAATATCCGCCAGAACCTCGCCCAGATCCAGGCCGTAGGTTCTAAGTGCCGGATCCAACATGGCCGCGGTGCTCACCAGCAAAGTGTGCCCATCTTCCGCCAAGGGGTGCGTCATGCTCACCTGATCCAAGTTACCGGTAGCCTTTAAGTATACCGGCATTTTCCTGGGTGATACGAGTGGATGGCAGGGGAGGTGCCAGGGTTATACGCGGCCCTATGTCTCGTAGGCCAGGACCGGCGCCAGCCAGCGCTCCGCTTCCGCTAAGGGCAAGCCTTTTCGGCAGGCGTAATCTACAACCTGGTCGCGGTCGATTCGGCCAACTGAGAAATAGCGTGCCCGAGGGTGCGCAAAATACAACCCACTAACCGCAGCAGTCGGAACCATTGCCTTGCTTTCAGTTAACCGGATTCCACACCGGGTATCCGGGGTCAGCAAGCTCCACAAGGTGTCTTTTTCCAGGTGATCCGGGCAGGCCGGATAACCCATGGCCGGACGGATACCTTGGTACTCCTCGCGTATGAGCTGGTCGTTATTCAATGCCTCACCGGCGGCATATCCCCAATCATGCACTCGCACCCGACGGTGCAGCCACTCGGCAAAGGCCTCTGCCAGCCGGTCGGCAATGGCCTTCAACATAATTGCGCCATAGTCGTCATGGCTTGCCTCGAAAGCCGCGACATGGTGATCTATTCCCAGCCCGGTGGTACAGGCAAAGGCGCCCAAGTAGTCAGGGATTCCACTGTGCAAAGGAGTTACGAAATCCGCCAGGCACTCGTTGTATTTTCCAGGAGGTTGTTTACTCTGCTTGCGTAGGAAATGAAACTTTGCAAGCAAGGTATCCTGATGAGGGCCATCGAATACCAGAACATCGTCTCCCTGGCTATGGGCGGGAAAGATTCCGATAACGGCACAAGCCCGTAGCCAGTTTTCGGACTCGATGCGCGACAGCATGGTTTGGGCATCGGCGAATAGCTTACGCGCCTCCTCACCCTTGTCCGGATCATCCAGAATACCGGGATAGCGCCCCTTAAGTTCCCAGGCATGGAAGAAGAACGTCCAGTCGATATAGGGGATCAGTTCGCCCAGCGGGATGTCGTTTAGCGTCTGGATGCCCAGCTTGTTGGGTACCGCGGGTTGCCAGGCACCCCAGTCCGGCGGTACGGGATTCTCCCTGGCCGACTGGATGGAGATCAGGTTGCGTTTCGTCTGTTGGGCGGCACGTCGTTGCCTGGCCTCCTCGTAGTCCACTTTGATCTGTTCGAGATACCCGTGGCGATGGTCGGGGGAGAGTAAATTACTGGCTACCCCTACGGCGCGGGAGGCGTCTGCGACGTAAACCGCGGGTCCGTTGTAACGCGGCGCGATCTTCACCGCCGTGTGAATCAGCGATGTTGTGGCACCGCCAATGAGCAGGGGAATTTGCATCTCCAAACGCTCCATTTCGCTGGCCATGTGCACCATCTCGTCCAGGGATGGAGTAATTAATCCAGAAAGGCCAATGATATCGATATGATGCTCCCGTGCCTTCTGCAATATAGTCTCGGCGGGGACCATGACACCCAAATCGATAACCTCGTAGCCATTGCATTGCAACACCACGCCGACGATATTCTTGCCGATATCGTGGACATCCCCCTTGACGGTGGCAAGTAGGATTCTGCCTTGGGGCTGGGCGGTATCCGTTTTTTCTCCCTCGATGAATGGTTCCAAGTAAGCAACCGCCCGCTTCATTACCCGGGCGGATTTCACGACCTGGGGAAGGAACATCTTTCCTTCACCAAATAGCGTGCCGACAATGTTCATGCCATCCATCAGCGGGCCTTCGATGACATCGATACCGCGTACCGCGTGTTGCCGCGCTTCCTCGGTATCTTGCTCGATAAACTCGGTGATGCCCTTGACCAGGGCATGCTCCAAACGCTTTTCGATCGGCCATTGACGCCAGTCGAAATTTTCGTTGCGTTCAACATTTGCCGAGGATCCGCGGTGTGCTTCGGCGATTTCTAACAGTCGCTCGGTAGCATCCTCGCGGCGGTTGAGGACGACATCCTCCACGCGGAGTTTGAGTTCCCCGGGTAAGTCGTCATAAATCGCGAGCTGGCCGGCGTTAACTATCCCCATGGTGAGCCCGGCACGGATTGCGTGATACAGGAATACGGCGTGAATGGCCTCTCGAACCGGATTGTTACCCCGAAAGGAAAAAGAGACATTGGATACGCCTCCCGAGACGAGGGCGTGGGGCAGGGTCTCTTTGATCGCCCGGCAGGCCTCGATGAAATCCACGCCGTAGTTGTTATGGGAATCGATACCGGTGGCGATTGCGAAGATATTGGGGTCGAAGATGATATCCTCCGCGGGGAAACCCACCTGCTCGGTCAATACCCGGTAAGCCCGGGTACAGATCTCGATCTTTCGCTGCAAGGTATCTGCCTGGCCTACTTCATCAAAGGCCATGACCACTACCGCCGCGCCATAGCGTTTGATGGTGCGTGCCTGCTCGATGAATTGGGACTCACCCTCCTTGAGCGAGATGGAATTAACGATCCCCTTACCCTGAATGCACTGCAGGCCCGCCTCGAGCACTTCCCATTTCGATGAATCGATCATAACCGGCACCCGGGAAATATCGGGTTCGGCTGCAATCAAGCTAAGAAATCGCACCATAGCGCGACGGGAATCAAGCATTCCCTCGTCCATATTGACGTCGATGATCTGGGCGCCGTTTTCCACCTGCTCCCGGCAGACATCCAGTGCCCCGTCGAAGTTATCATCCAGGATAAGCCGCTTGAATTTCGCGGAGCCTGTCACGTTAGCTCGCTCTCCCACATTCACGAAGAGGGACTCAGGACCGATGTTCAGTGGCTCCAGGCCGGAGAGTCGGCACTGGGGTGGGATCTTGGGTAACTTTCTGGGCTTGGCGCCTTTAATGACCTCTGCCATGGCCGCGATATGCTCCGGTGTGGTACCGCAGCAGCCGCCCACAATGTTGAGAAACCCGTTGCGTGACCAGTCGGCGATGTGGTCCGCCATTTCCTCGGGTCCCAGATCGTATTGGCCAAATTCATTTGGCAGGCCGGCATTAGGATGGGCCGAGACAGGGATCTCGGCGATCCGCGACAGCTCTTCCACGTGTTGACGCAATTGTTCGGGACCGAGGGCGCAGTTTAGGCCGATCGAAAGGGGGCCGGCGTGCCTCAGCGCATTATAGAAGGCCTCGGTAGTTTGTCCGGAGAGCGTTCTTCCGGAGGCGTCGGTGATGGTTCCCGAGATCATCACCGGGAGTCTCGTTACACGGGCCTCGAAGGTCTTTTCCACAGCATAGACCGCAGCCTTCGCATTAAGGGTATCGAAGATGGTTTCGATGAGCAGGATATCGACGCCTCCGTCCATCAGTCCGTTGGTGGCTTCGGTATAGGCCAGCACCAGATCCTCGAAGGTGATGTTTCGAAATCCGGGGTCGTTTACGTCAGGAGAGAGAGAGCAGGTGCGATTGGTGGGGCCTAATACGCCGGCGACGAAGCGGGGGTGGTGCGAAGTGGCGCTGGCATCGGCGGCCTCTCTTGCAAGTCGTGCCGAAACTTGATTGATCTCGTAACTCAGGCCCTCCATGGCGTAGTCCGTCAGGGACACCCGGTTGGCGTTGAAGGTATTGGTCTCGATGATATCCGCGCCCGCATCCAGATAGAGCCGGTGAATCCCGGTTATGATCTGGGGCTGGGTGATCGACAGCAGGTCGTTGTT
>JAGRGP010000052.1 GCA_020445415.1 Gammaproteobacteria bacterium
GATCGGTAAGAAGTCTGGATACCTTTTCATTCCAGCATAACCGGCGCTTGCCATTGGATCTATCTGTATTGATGTGGACGGTAGAATGATGAGGATGCTAGTACTATCAGATGCAAATTATGATTGGTAGAGGCTGATTCTTTTGCGCTGCGGACCCAATTCTGTTTCCTACTCGCTACAGCGCTGGGTTACGTGGGAAGGCAGCATAAATTCGTGGTGCGAGATGATGTTTGTCCACGATCTAATCAGGTGACAGTGGCCACGTTAAAAACTGGAACTCGCAACGAGGGAGGATGGAACATTGCACAGATCGTGCGTGAGAAATCGCTATAGACGACAATATATTAACCACTCAATTTTGTTGGGTCTGATCTGCGTTTTCCTGCCTATCCTTGCGTGTGGTCAGTCGTTGCAATCGGGGATGAGCTTCCTCGAGGCAAGCCAATCTTCCGACGGGTCCTGGGGAGACCCCGCTTCCACTCAATTACGTGATACCGCGGTTGCTGTCGATACCTTTGTCCTTTTTGGAAACCGGGGTGGTGCATACCGTGACGGCCTAGCGGCCGTGTCCAGCTACTCCACAAGAAACCATGATGATATTGCCAGGCAAACGTACAGTCTGGCTAATGATGGCCAGGTGACTAGCACGGTACTCCAGGAATTGCTAGATGCCCAACAGGGGGAGGTCGTCAATCCTGCCGCTTCTGGTTTTCCGGGTCGTGGCTGGGGGGGAGCGGCCGGTTTTGGGGCAACGGCACTGGATACGGCCTTGGTGCTACGAGCACTTAGGGTGGCTGGTGTGCCAAGGGGTATGTCGGTTGTGGGAGAAGATGTTTCCGCTCAGGGGAGCTCTCCCGCCCATAATTTTTTTGTTCCGGCGGGGTCCTCCAATCTTTTTCTGAAAGTGCGGGAACTAAGTTCCCCAATGCGATTTATTCTTACCGATCCTGGTGGTGCCTCTTATTTTAGTGACATCGTTCCGGGCGTGGTTCCGATTAGTATTGGACCGTTTCCGGTAGCTCAGGGGACTTGGGCACTGAGTGTTCAGAATACCGGTGTCGACCCCGCAAACTATACCGCCGAGGTTGGTTTTACCGATGCAACGGGTTTCGACACGTTTCGAGTTTCCACCGCCTATACCTATTTGGGGTTGTCGCAAAATGCCGATGGGGGATGGGGTCTTGTGACGGATGGCGATAGCCAATTGATGATTACCTCGGAGGTTACACGCACCCTGGCAACGGGAGGAGGCGTTTTCCCGGGAGTACTAGTCTCGGCACGGGATTGGTTGCTAGCCCATCAAAATGCGGATGGCGGTTTTAGCAGCGAAGGTGCTAGCAATATCAATGAGACAGCGCTGGCGATGTTGGCGATTGGCTTGGCGGACCCTGCTACGCCTCTTGATACCGCGGTGGGTTTTCTTGAGGCGGCGCAACTCGCTAATGGAAGCTGGGCGGATGATCCTTACCAGACTGCAAGCGCTATGCAGGCGTTGCTACTAGCCTCACCTTTGGCATCGGCTCCCGTAATCGTTAGCGATGGTGGGGCAGGGGCCGGGGAAAACTTCATTACCGATCGTGCCACGGAGACTATTGAGGTGACGATTGGATTTGGTGTGGCTGATATTCGGGTGGTTAACGCTAGCGGCTCAGAAATAGACATAGACTTGGAGAACGGTAAATTTCTCATCTCGGCGGGTCTTGTGGAGGGTGCGAACAGCCTTGTTGTGTTTGCTTTAGACGGATTTGGCAGGGGTATGGGCGAGGATACGATCGTCATCACGCGGGATAGTAGTTTGGTGAGCCAGGAGGTCTTACTGGGGCAGGGCTTTAATCTTGTTGGGCTCAGGGTTGATCCCGCAAACCCGATCAGCGCTATTGGATTGCTGAAATTACTTGGGACTGAGGCTCAGGAGATAAAACGGCTTGATACGGCAACCGGTACGTACCAGGCAGTTGCACGTTCGGGCGCCGGTTTTGTCGGCAGTGATTTTCCGCTCAACGGCTTGGATAGCCTGATTATCAATGCCGGTAAGGAGATAAGCGGACATATCTCGGGCCATAATCCCGTTGCCACTACCGTGGATCTCTTTACCGGAGTAAATGGACTGACGATTCCCAACCCACCCGAGGGGCTTGATGCGTTTGGTCTCTTGAGCCTTATTGGAAATGAGTCGGTGGTAAGCGCCATCCAGCACTTCAATCGGTTTACCGGGGAATTTGAAACTGCCGCATACCAAGATGGTATACCGACTGGGATTAATTTTCCGATAGCACCCAGTGCTGATGTGCATGTGTTTAATCAAGCGCAGCTGGGTACATCCTATCTCGTCCATATGCGCCAGGATGTACCTGGATTTGTATTGCCGTCAGTCGTTGTTCCTACCATCCAAATTACCAATCCAGTCGATGGTGCGGTCGTTTTCTCCTCACCTTTGGTCGTGAATGGACTGGCGAGCGGTGAGGTGCCCTTTACGGTTACCGTGAATGGTGTTGCTGCTACTGTCGTAGGAAATTCGTTTACTGCCAGTGTTCCGCTGATTCTCGGGCCGAATGCTCTGGATGCGGAGATAGTCGATGGGGGCGGCCGGGTAACCACTGACAGTATTACCGTCACCTACGATGATTTGGTGGACTACACGATCGCGCCCGGTGGATTGGTAACTGATTCCAGGGTTTTTACCGCGGATCCCGCAGTTCTCGATCAGATAGCCTTTTTCACAGAGGTAAAGAGTGGTGTACCACCGGGTGTTAGTTATACAACAACTGGAGTGGCGCGGATCTCTGCAACTGAGATTGAGGTCAGTTTCCGCATCGAAGTTGAACCGGCCACGGCTCCCGGCATATTCGATTTTCAGATCGAGTACGGGCTGCTAGATGCCGATTCAAATCCCTTGGGGCCGCTTAGTGGCAACCTATTCGATTTCAGGATAGAGGTGACGCCGTGAAACAGATGAAACGGTCAGTAATCTGTGTGTTGGAGCGGTATATGCGTACGGGATTGAAGGGTAGTTCTGTTTCCCAGCGGCCACGAGTGTTGCGCTCGAATTGTCTGCAGACAACATCCGTATTAGGCGCGGCTATTGTTGATAGTCAGGCTCGTTACACTGGCCTTTATCCTATCGTGCTGGCCTTTCTCGTGGCAGTTTGTGTTCCAGTTTCTTGGGCCGCGGAGGCAACGGGCGGAAGCGGCTTGTTTCGTAATGGTTCCCTGGTCGATCAGTTCTTAGGTGGTCTGTCACCGGGGGATTCTCAAACTAAGACACAATCAACAGAATCCCTGTTTTTATCTTCTCCTTTGGAAACGTCACAGATTCCCGCGGTGATTTTTGGTCCCGTGGAAGTTTCCAAGGAAACCGCGGCTCGCAATGCTTTCTTTGAGGAAGCCAGTCAGCCCGCAATCAAGATTCAAGGTCTTTTGCGTCTCATGGAAGCAGAGCCGGGAAGAAATCTCTCCGCGGATCGTAAGCAGCTACGAAAATGGCTCAAGGAGTTGAGCGCCATGGAGTCGAGCATGCGAAGCTTCCTGGAGGAAAGTACTCGAACCACCGGGGATTCCAACGCCGATCCGTTGATTATCGAAAGGCACGCTCAGACTCTCCAGGCGTTTGATGCGGGCAGTAAGGAGTATAAAGCGGCGGTGATGGCGGTAGTTCGCGGGGAAGGGGATGGCGCAATTGAGCGCGCATTGGAGGTTGTTGAACGGCTGCGGTTTCGGAACGATCCTCCCTTGCTCCAGAATGCTGACTTGCCAATTCAACGACAGACGGAGTCAGCACCTCACCTAACCCGAGCCGAAGCGGATGAGCAGCTTTCGCTCGGAGCACCGGTACCCCAGGGTGGGGTTGCTTTTGCCGAACCCCCAGGGCCAGATGATCTGGCTGCTACTCCAGATATCCAACTTTCGCCGGAAATCATTTCCAAGGCTACTGAGTTGGGCAATTCGCCGCTCAACATCTTTGAATTCGTAAGAAATCAGGTGGCCTATCAACCCTATCTCGGGTCTCGCAAGGGATCCACCGAGACACTCAGGCAACTGCGTGGGAACGACACCGACCAGGCCTCACTGTTGATTGCCCTGCTGCGCGCGGCAGCCATCCCGTCCCGGTACGTGCGGGGTTCAGTCGAAATGACGCCTGAGCGGGTGATGTCGTGGTTGGGAGTGGATGATGCCTCGACCGCAGCCAGCATCTTAACGACGGCGGGACTGGATGGACTTGCGATCGTGGATGGCCCGGATGTTGTCTCTATTCGCTTTACCCATGTTTGGGTGGAGGCTTATGTTCCCTACAGTAATTACCGGGGTATTTCCAGTGAAGATACGGGAAAGATTTGGGTTGCTCTAGACCCCGCGTTCAAGGAACTCGATATCTCGCCCGGCGAAGACATTTTAACGCTCATGGGCTTTGATGGGGATACCTTTCAGGCGGATTACATATCAACCTTTACCGAACCGAGTCCCATCGAGCAGCTCGAGCTGGATGTTCAGGCTTATCTCGATGCAAATGATCCGGGCAAGAACATTGATGCGATCAAGCGAAAAGCAACGATCAAGCCGCAAGTCCTCGGCTTACTGCCGGGGTCACCGGCGGCGACCAGCATTGGCGCACCGACTCGGTTGTCGGTGCTAGAAGATGAAAAACGCTACAAAGTGCGTTTCCATCTTTACAACGGGGGGATCGATTTTATCGACCATACGATCAATCTACCTGACTTGGCGGGCCGGCGGTTGACAATTGAGTATCAGGGTGCAACGGCCGCCGATCAGGCTATCATCGATGCTAATGGCGGAATTTATGAGACACCTCCCAATCTGGTGAATGTCAAGCCCATCCTTAAACTTGACGATCTTCCTGTAGCCACTTCGCTAAGCGGGATTGGCATGGGCTATCGTCATAGCTCAGATATGCAGTTCATACACCCGATTGGGGCAAACAACTCCCAGCCGTTGGTTCAGAACGAGATTATCGCGGGAAATGAACAGGCAATTGGCTTTGATACCTTCCTTGATGTGAGAGACACTTTTGTTTCCAGTCAATCATTCCCCGCTGCCGAATATCTGCAGGGGATTTTGCATGTAACCGCGTCGGATTATTTGGACCGTGTCAATCGAGGTTACGAGCGGGCCGGCAGTTTAATGGGGATGGTGACGGTTCACGATGTGAGTGAAGCAATCGTTGGCAATGCTATTTCCGTGGCTTATTCGTTTGGGGTTCCGGTAACCTTTGAATGGGCAGGCCTATTTGTTGACGCCGATCGCCGCATTGTCGGTGACTTTGCCGTGGATGGAGGAAGCAACCTAAACTACGATTTCAGCGTTCTCACCGGGCTGGATGGTTCGACCATGGAGAATCGGGTATTTGAGGATAATTTCGGCCAGGATGCTGTGTCGACGATTAAGATCTTGGAGCTATCGAGCGATCAGGGGATTACCATTTGTACCATAGAAAGCAGCATCTTTTCAGATTGTCCCGGTTTTAACCATCCGGCTCTGGTTGCCGCTATCAACACCGCGCTGGCACAAGGCCATGTAGTCACTATTCCGCAACAACCGATAACGGTATCACTCTGGTCGGGTACCGGCTATATCGACCGTGATCCCGCAACCGGGGCGGCAGGTTATATTATCAGCGGGGGAATTAACAGTGCTGTTGAACAACTGTCCGGTGGGGCAACGGTTGATAGTTGGCCGGTTACCTTACCCTGCGAGGCCACGGGCGTTGTGGGTAATGTTTCAGTTCCACCCGCGGATTCACCTGCTCC
>JAGRGP010000053.1:0-295 GCA_020445415.1 Gammaproteobacteria bacterium
GCTGACCCTGCATTCCACTCATCCCGGACATCCCACTCATCCCCGGCTGACCGGGGATACCTGGTTGCCCGGTATAGCCATAACCCGAGCCGCTAAAGTACGTGGAATCAGCTGACGGCGTTCCGTATCCCGGATTAAATTGGGGCTCTGGCACACCGTAGCCTTGGCCGTAGTAGTGAGGTCCCTGCATCATCGGGGCACCGTACCCCTGGCCGTAGTATTGAGGACCTTGCATCATCGGGGTACCGTACCCCTGACCGTAGTATTGAGGACCTTGCATCATCGGGGTACCGTA
>JAGRGP010000053.1:413-9426 GCA_020445415.1 Gammaproteobacteria bacterium
TCATCGGGGTACCGTATCCCTGACCAGAGTATGGGTGGCCCTGCATCATCGGCATGCCATACCCTTGGTCATACTGGGGCGCTTGCATCATCGGCCCGTCGTATCCCTGATCATACTGGGTTCCCTGAGTCATTGGCGCTGCATATCCCTGGCCGTATGGGCCTTGCATCATTGCCCCCCCGTACCCGGGACCATACGGGTGACCCTGCATCATCGGCCCACCGTATCCCTGGTCGTAACCCGGAGCCTGCTGCCCTGAATAACCATAATCCGGCTGACCACCATAGCCGTACCCTTGGCCTGGGTTGGTGTATGCTGGCGGATAGCCTGCGCCCTGGTTATCCGGCTGAGGATAGCCATAACCTTTGTCGCTTGCTCGCCCTTCCCCCTTATCATTGCCAAACATCTTCCCGGGATTCATCCACTTAGAGGGATTCATCATGTTGCCCATATCCACTGCGGATGCCACTTGGGGAACCGCAATCGCGGTTGCCGCGATGGTGGCCAGCGTCATTCGTCTGTTACATTTCATCTGCTACTTCTCCTTATCGTCGATTAGCGGGCACCCTTCAGAACAGACCGGTGAGTCATCGGCAGACCCGTATCCCTCGTGCCTCAAGTCACTTCCCCGATCCTTCTTTCCTAGTTTCATTCGAGCGCAAATTTCACTCTTATTCAACTGTATTCCGAGGAGCGGGTGACCTGAAACAACCGTCTTTTCACCGCTGCTTACTAAGCCGTCCGGGAGGGAGGGTCATATCTCTGCCCAGGGCTTGATACCCAAAGACGGTTGAATCGGAACTCCGGCAAACTAATAATGAGCTGATCTTCTCGCGCCGACGGAGGCCCCAAGTGCAAGTAACCATCGTACACATCAAGGTGCTACCCCAGTTTATCGATTCGTTTGTCGAGGCTTGCCGGCTCAATCATAACGCTTCAGTGCGGGAGTCGGGCAACCTTCGTTTTGACGTACTTCAGTCCGCTGAGGATCCACAGGTTTTTGTCCTTTACGAAGCCTACGCCAATGAATCGCAAGCAGCCCAGCACAAGCAGACCGCGCACTATCGCCAGTGGCGGGATACAGTCGCGGACTGGATGGCAGAGCCGCGCCTTGGGGTACCCTACCATGGCTTGTTTCCGGCCTGATTCCTGGTTACCCGAGGCCCCCGTGGGTTACCCCCAGTAAAGACAATACATCCGAATAGGTAAAGGCCGTGCGTCAATCCATAGAACTGAGCACTGAGAGAAGAGAAGAACTGGTTGACATTACCTCCCAGGTAGCGGCGCTTGTAGCCGAAAGCGGGATAGAAAACGGCGTGGTTTTACTGTATGCCCAAGGGGCAACCGCCGCTTTGATGATTCAGGAAAACTGGGATCAAAGCGTCCAGACCGACGTGATCAACTTCCTGCACGGACTCATCCCCCAGGGGGTTTGGCTGCACGATAACCAAGATGGAAATGGTGATGCGCACCTAAAATCCGGACTGGTAGGTCCTTCGGAAAGTATCCCCCTGATCGACGGTAAACTGGGGCTCTCCCGCTGGCAAAATATTTTTTTCTGCGAATTCGACGGTCCCCGAGCAGACCGGCGTGTGATCTGCACCATCTTGAAGGACCGGGATCGCTAATCCTGCTGCATTGGCATGGCAATCGCCGAAATACTTCATCAACCACCCGCTTGCCCGGTCAAGATCTGGACCGACCAAATCGATTCTGCATCCCGCGAGCAATTGGCCAATATCGCTCGCCTGCCAATCATCCACGGACATGTGGCGGCCATGCCTGATGTACATCTGGGGATAGGCGCCACCATCGGGTCGGTGATCGCAACCGACCGGGCGATCATACCCGCTGCGGTGGGAGTCGATATTGGTTGCGGGATGATCGCGGCACGCCTGTCACTGACTGATAATGATTTGGACGAACGCCGGGTGCGGAAGGTCTTTGATCAAATCAGCCGGGACATACCCGTTGGGCCGCACCAACACGAGGACCCCCAGCGCCTGGCCCAAGCGGCCCAGCCCTTCGCTCCTGGTTTGGAGCAGTTGCTTGGGCGACACCCGGCCCTACTCAAATCAATGGGAAAAAAATCCAAATGGGTCAATCAAATGGGAACCTTGGGAGGCGGTAACCACTTCATTGAGGTATGTCTGGATGAAAGCGGTAACGTATGGATAATGCTCCATTCCGGCAGCCGGGGCATTGGCAACGCGATAGCCACCTATTTTATCCAACTGGCGAAACGGGACATGGAACGTTGGCTGGCTCATCTCCCCGATACTAACCTGGCCTATTTTCGCGAGGGTAATCCGCACTTCGACGACTATGTGGAAGCAGTAAGCTGGGCCCAGCGATACGCCTACCAAAACCGACAATGCATGATGAAGCTGGTGATCGACGCCCTAGCGCGCCACCTGCCGCCTTTTCGCAAGACCACCGAGGTAATCAACTGCCATCACAACTATGTAGCACGGGAACACCATTTTGGCGCCGATGTCTGGGTCACACGCAAGGGCGCGATCCGCGCGGGAAACGGAGAGCTGGGTATCATCCCGGGGAGCATGGGTGCCCGGTCCTACATCATCGCTGGAAAGGGGAATCCGCAAAGCTTTTGTTCCTGCGCCCATGGTGCTGGCCGGGCCATGAGCCGGAATGCCGCTAAGCGGCGCTTTACCTCCCAGGACCTGATTTCCCAAACCCAAGGAGTGATCTGTCGTAAAGATTCGGGCGTAGTCGATGAAATACCCAGTGCCTACAAAGACATCGACCAAGTGATGGAAAATCAATCGGATCTGGTATCGATCCGGCATTCCCTTAAGCAATTGCTATGCGTTAAGGGATAAACAGCAGATGTCTACACGCAGCTCGATCCCAGGAACCAGGATAAGGCATGCCAATCAGGTGGGAACCCTCAGTCATCGCTGCTGTGGAGGGTCCTCCGGCGTTGCGCCCCAAATCACACCCAGATTTTCGTCATATTCTGAATCCACCCTCACCGGCCGCCGGATAATTGCAAAGTACCAATACCTCGGACGGTCCCAACCCTCGAACCTCAAGGTAAGCGGCCCCATCACCATTACGTCCCACCCGCGCTCGGGATCCTTCGGGGGAAGTTCCGGAAAATCCATCTGGATCCGCGACTTGGGCGGAGTTGAGAACCACGGTGAACGCAGTACCTTCCGGATTTAACTGGCTGTCCACGATGACATCGGCGCCGCGTACCGCGTTGCCATGGGGGTTGAGAACGCAAAGTACCTCTTCATCATCAAGAATGCGCGACCAGGCGATCAGTTCGCCATCGCCATAGTAGTCGAACGGATAACCGAGGAACGAGATAGGACGCTGATATTGGCGGCCGTGGCGCAAAGCGGGAAAGGCGGCGCGTAGGGCACACATGGCGGCAATGCGCCGGTAGGTGCCATGGTTGGGGTCAAAGCAGTGACGGCCGGCGGTTCCGAACGGACCAAATCCTGGGAGTTCTCGATCGAGCACCCCCGTTTCTCCGGAGATGCCCGCGCGGCCACTGCGGCGCGGATGCCGTGGTCCGAATAGCGCTTCCCGTAGATATCGATCCGACTGTCCCCAACCTGGTAACCAAAAACGTTCTGCCTGTTCGGGTCCCGCCAAGGATTGTTCCGTACCGTAATAGATACACGGAATTCCCAACGTGAACAGCTGCAACGCGGTACCTGCGGCCACCTGATGAGGAGATGCCGCCTCACTGGAAAAACGCACCTTTGTCCCAAACACATGGTCATGGTCATCGAGAATGGATACATGCCGTCCCCCCACATGACGATGAGATCCCATGTCGGTCCGCCCCGGATCAAATCCTTGGAAAAAATCATCCGGCCGTCGCAGCCCTTTGGCCACACCGTTTAACGTGAGACGCATCTGGCCAATATCCAAAGCCGCGTCCAAATTCCTCTCCAACACATCCAGATACCGGTCCTGATTGAAATCACCCCCCGCGATCTCGCCGATCAGGAGGAAATTGCGCTTACCAATGTTGGCGGCAAATTCTTTGATAGTGCCACAGAAGTTGCGTGCCTCCTCAAGGGACAGGTGCTTGAGGGTATCGATCCGAAATCCGTCGCAGTCGGTGAGCGCGATCCAATATTTATAACACCGGGCAAGATCGGTCAGCACTCCGGGCGCCTGGAGATCGAAATCTCGCAGCGTAATGAAATCGCTGCGCTTATGCTCTGCGAACGGATCATCGATACTGCCGCCTCCGAGATCACCGCTGCCAGCACGGGTATAGTAGCCCGGGTCTTGCAATTCTTGGGGCCAAACACCCTGTTGTGGGCCCGTTATCCGCTCGATCTGCTCTCCCTCTGCCCCCAACCAGTGTCCAAATCGGTAACGGTCCGGATAGGCTCGGTACGGGGGTTGCCATTCCCCATCCGGATAAAGCCAGTTGGGACCCGAATGATTGAAGATGATATCGAGAATAATACGGATTCCCCGCTGATGGGCGGCATCCACCAAATCGACCAGGGCCTGCCTGTCCCCAAAGTGAGGGTCCACATCAAGAAAGTCCTGAATACCGTAGCCGTGGTAACTGTCCAAATGAACGCGCTGCCGAAACACGGGGCTTAGCCAGATCGCAGTCACACCCAGCCCTTGGAGATAGCCAAGCTTCGACTTAAGACCAGCTAAACTGCCCCCTTGCCAACGCTCCCCGCCGGATTCGGCCCAACGGTCCCAGCGCCATGGCTCTCCCGCCGGGGAAGCCGGTCGCGCGGCAGCGAGGTGGGTGCGATCCAACAAGTTCTCCTGACACTCGCTACCATCGCTAAACCTATCCACCAACAAGAAGTAGAGCACTTCGTCCCGCCAGTCCCCAGGGGAAGGGAAGCCACCCCGCCGCCTGGGTAAATCCACTTCATCACGAATGCTTTCAGGTCTTGAATGACTCAAGAGTTGCTTGGAAAACGACATGAATATCTCCCCTTCAGTTCCAGAATTCCGTTTGCTCGGCAAACTCCATCGCTGGGGCATGACCCGGTGGGTTTCAAGGTCAGATTATCTTGGCGTGGCCACCCCAAAGCCAATAATAGTAAATGGTGCGAGCCGGTAAAACGCCTATTTGTCGGATGTGCGCAGCCGACACCAACGCGCTTACCTACCGCTCCCGCGAGAGTCACCGGAAATCCGGCCAATACCACGCACTGCGTCGGCGGGTACAAAGTCCTTCGGAGGCCGCTGAATAGCCGTTACGGAAGCGATAACAAGGCGCTCGCGCAAGCGATCAAATCCCCGGTCAATCGGGGGTGCGAGCCGCGACTCGAGATCCTCCCGTAACAGTGCCAGTTGCTCACGAACGGCGTCACCCAGACGAGCTTCAAACCCCTCCCGGTGGAGATACCCATCGACTTCCAACACCGTTTTATCAACCAATAACCAAGTGCCGATACCAGCCACCGCTCCGCCCAGAAAGGCGCAACCCGGAGCGAGCGGAATTCCCACCAGGCTGGCGCCACAAAACGACGCTCCCGAGACAGCACCCGTCAATGCTCCTGCTGCGGGCTTGGCAGCCGCAGCGATCCCCAGCCTCGACCTCGCGCCGAGCCCCAGCGTCCCCGTTATTCCTTTTCCGGCTCCGTGCAAGGTGGTCCTTGCCAGCAATGCGCTACCTATCTGTTTGGTGGCCATGGTCCCGAGGGTCACGCCGGACCAGGCCGCCACAGCCTGTCGTCCGAGATCAATGGTGGATAGTTTCAGATCGCCCGCCAACCCATTCTCGGAAACCTGATCCAGCCGCCACTCCCCCACAATCCGGATTCCCGTGGCGGCATCCCGCCCCCCATGCTCCTCCGGCTGCAGTAGATGAGCCAGCATCTGTCCCAGTTCCAATGCACTGTCCCGCAACTCTTGCTTCCCTTCCCGGCCCAATACGCCCAAGGCTTGGTTGATGGAACCGGCAGTATCCGCTGGCCGGAAAATCAGTGCCCAAAACTGTTCTTGGAGGAACTCCGGTAGATCTCCCCACAAGGCATGGTAAATACGCAGATATTCGCCACCCAGGGAATAATACCAATCAGCGTAGGTTGGAACCTGGCTTAGGGTTGCGTCGCGAATTCCATTCACGACAGTGGTAATCCGGGCCCCTAACCTTGCCTTGACATCGGTACGCCGCTGCTCAATCCAGGTTAACGATTGTTGCTCGATGTCGGCTCGTCGACCAGCGTTGATGATGACCTCATCCCCATCGGCAAGAATGACACGGATGACGTCAGTTAATAGTGGCGAAGTCCCCCCGCCTCGAAGCAACCGGTCTTCCATCCACTGTCTGGCACCGTCGAAGGCGGCAAACAAGCTCAGAGCCAGCAAGAGCGGAATCACACCTGCGAAAATTCCCCAAAACCAGCGGTTCCCCATTGGGAAGGGTCGCCGCAACAGATCGCTTGGCTTGGTTATCACGGCCACTATCTTCCGAGTTGTTGTCCACGCATGTCGCGCCACGCTATATCCGCCAGGGTTTGGAGATCACACCCAGCAGCGCCCGGCTGAACGCCCAGGCCGTAACCAGAGACGCTGCGAACATACTCAAAAAGCTCAACCAACCTACCAGGGCTAGCCATGGCTTTTCAACGCCAGCCATCAGATGTTGAGCCGCCCACCACGCGGAGGTATCCCATACGGCCGCGGCCCGTCCCAGCACCTGAAAAAAATCACATTGAGCTGCCACCTGTGACGCGCTATAACCTACCGCATCAGACCAGGCGATTGCGCCAAAATCCTCCCTCTCACTCAGTAACATAAGGCAGACTGATAGCAACCAAAGCAGCAAGCTGTTGATCGGCTGAACCCAGACGCGCACCAACGGCTGCAACACTTGTGATTTAATCTGAGTATGGAGCACCCGGGTCAAGACACCCGTTAGGATGAGTACGACCGGGATATCGGCCAGCAACAAGACCCACAATGCCTGATTGGCCGTCAATAGCGCTATAAACAAGGCGATTGTCAGCACCATCCCCTTCACCCCTTGCCAGAGCAGCAGAATCAATCCTCGACTAAGCCAGCGCGCCAACAGGCTGCCTGGCTCCAGGTATTGGTTGACAAATACGCGGCGCCGGAGCAGCGCGCCCTCGCACAACGAGAGGCTGATCGCGCCCCAGACAGGCACGATAAATAATAGACTGGCCAAGCACCCCAGCTGGGCAGAAAATTGCTGCCAGGCGAACAAGATCAAGCTGACCGACAACATTCCCGGAAGATCCAGAGCCACGGAAAACCGGTGGAGATCGTTAGATTCCATGTCTCGGCAGTACGCACCCGGCATTGAGCAAAAACATAGGTCAGTGTACCGCGATCGGTCGACAGCCGCGAAAGTCCGCGCAGGAAAATCTGTGACAATCGCGCTACAGTATGAGGGGTGTGTATCTGAATCAAGGAAAGCTGTGAACTGGCTAAAGATTCCGGCCTGGGTTAAATACTTCCTCGGCATCCTGTTAATTCAGGCCGTAACGGCATTGCTTGTCTACGCCGCGGTGAAAAATAACAGCACCGAGGATCAACTTCTCTTCGCGCTCGTCGGTACCGCTCTGGGCTTGCTGGGTGCGCTATGGTTCTCCTCGATTGCCGGTGGTGATAGAAAGGAGGCCCTGGCAAGAGTTTCTGAGCGATTATCCAAGGAACGGGAAAAGTTCCGAGTACAGGCCGAGAAAGAAAAGAACAAAATCCGTGAACAAACCCAGAAGCAGGCATCCAAAATTGGTGGCCTCACCCAGTCAAAGTCAAACTTCAAGGTTGGCGCTTCGACACTGGGTCTGGTTGGAATCGGTGGCGTGTTGCTGGTTACCCAGTTTGTGACAATGGGAATGCTGGTTATGGGAGTATCGGGGGGGGTCCTGGCGGGTTATCTTTGGCGCGTTCGGCAGGAGCAGAAGAAACGATCCCACGAAGGCGATAACGGGTTACTGCCCACCCGTTGGCGGCAGCGGCTGCCCGCGGGTTCGAGTGGCGAAGCCTCTGAAAACAACAGAACGCTCAAGATGATTCGGGGCAAAGAGTAACTTGCTCCAGAGCCGATAGATACCAGGCACTCACCGTACCCGCAAGCTGTCTACCAACCCTTGGTCGCTGAGGCTGTGCCACTGGCTAAACCGGGTCGTCTCGAATAATGTGCAATCGGCATGAAGCTAGGATTCAATGTTTGAGATTCGGAGTATAACGGCTACGATTCGCCAACGAACATTGTAGAGTTCGATTAAACTGTCCTAGGCTAATCGCAGGAGATGGTAATTCGACAGGATCGTAGCTTCCAATATACACTTACATAGTATGTGTCAATTGCACACAAAATCAGAATGACCGAAGGAAATTTGTAAGAGGCTCGATCTTATGCGCAAGACGGTCCATCCACGTAGAAGTGTCCTTTACATGCCCGGCTCAAATGCCCGCGCCCTGCAAAAGGCAAAGACTATTCCCGCCGATGGTCTAATCCTCGACTTGGAAGATGCCACTGCGCCGGATGTCAAAGTAAAAGCACGCGAGCAAGTGTGCCAAGCGATTAAGGACGGCGGCTACGGCATGCGCGAATTAATTATTCGCGTCAATGCCTTATCGACCCAATGGGGCTACCAAGACATCGTTGCCGCCTCGCGATCCGGCTGCAACGCAATCTTGTTACCTAAGGTGGAAAGCGCCGATGCCATCCGCCACATGGAAACCATCATGAACGCCAACGGCGCACCTGACGACATGCGCATATGGGCCATGATGGAAACGCCGCGCAGCGTGTTGGCCAGCGAGCTCATCGCCAGTGCTTCGCCGCGCGTAGAATGCCTGGTGATGGGTACCTCGGACCTCGCCAAGGAGCTTGACTGTACTCACACACGCGAACGCTTACCCATGATCACCTCATTAGGGTTATGCATGCTAGCGGCACGCGCCTATGGCTTAACCATACTCGATGGTGTCTATCTCGATCTCAGTGATGTGGAGGGATTTTCCTATGCCTGTCTCCAGGGAGCCGATCTCGGCTTCGATGGCAAGACGCTGA
>JAGRGP010000054.1 GCA_020445415.1 Gammaproteobacteria bacterium
GATGCTGGGATTCCCGTGCACAGTTCCGTGGAAACCGCCGTGTTATGCCTGGTTGCACTTACCGAGTACGGAATCACCCGGAAACGGCTGATCACAACTCCTCCAGTGGCGACAATCCCTGCCGCCGCATCGGCAAGCGCCATCGTGGCCAACGCCCAAAACGAGGGACGCCGTAGTTTGCTCGAGCACGAAGCCCGGGGCTTGTTGCAGAGTTACAGTATCTTGGTTACTCCCAGTGTACTGGCGCGTACACCCGAAGAGCTGATCCCCGCAAAGGCGCTGTTTGGCGATTGCGACTTGGCAATGAAGGTTGTCTCTCGGGATATCCTGCACAAGTCTGACGCCGGTGCGGTAAAGCTTAACGTTCACGGAAGCGACGAGATGGCCAAGGCGTATGCCGCAATCATCGAAAACTCCAAGGCCTACAACCCCGAGGCGGATATCAGTGGTGTATTGGTCTCCCCGATGGCCAGAGCGGGGGGGGTGGAAATGATCATCGGAGTTACCCGTGATCCGCAATTCGGGCCTGTCATGATGTTTGGTTTGGGCGGTATCTTTGTGGAAGTACTGAAGGACGTGGTTTTCCGTGCACTGCCGGTGACCACGGGCGATGCCGAAGGCATGCTGGACGAGATCAAGGCAAAGGCGATTTTAAGCGGAGTGCGGGGAGCACCTCCCGTGAACCGCCAGGCACTGATCGATTTGATGTTAAAGATCTCCCAAGTGTGCCTGATCCATCCAGAAATCCGGGAGCTGGATCTCAATCCTGTGTTGGGATACGACGACGGTTATGCCCTGGTTGATGCGCGAATGATTCTCGGCTGAGGACTAAACACCCGGTTAGAAAACTGCGAATACTCTCCGACTATAGACATGAGAGAAATAAAATGAACGAATTACCCCAACTTCAGGACGCCACCCTAGAGATCTCCGGACGGGTAGCCACTTTAACCCTCAATCGGGATGATGTACGTAACGCACTAACTGGCACCGGATTGGTGACTGATATCGTTGACACCGTTCGCTGGGTCAACCGGGAAGAAGCCATTTCCGTGCTCGTTCTGACCGGAGCGGGAAGTGCCTTTTCAGCGGGCGGAAACATCAAGGAAATGCGAGAGCGCAGCGGAGCCTTCGCCGGCGATGTACTGGAAGTGCAGCAGCGTTACCGCCGGGGGATCCAGACTATCCCTGTTGCCATGCACGGTGCCGAAGTACCGATAATTGCCGCAGTTAACGGTCCTGCGATTGGCGCCGGCTTTGATTTGGCCTGTATGTGTGATCTGCGGATCGCTTCCACCCAGGCGTTATTCGGTGAGACATTCATTAACCTCGGCATCATTCCTGGGGATGGCGGCGCCTGGTTTCTACAACGCCTAATTGGCTATCAGCGTGCCGCGGAACTCACCCTGACTGGACGACTGGTAAAGGCTGACGAGGCTCTGGAACTGGGATTGGTACTTGAGATAACAACCCCGGATCAACTGCTGGAGAGAACCGCCGCCCTGGCTGCACAGATTGCCGCCAAACCCCCACAAACCGTGCGATTCACCAAGCGCCTTTTAAAGATGGCACAACGTCAGGAGCTCTCCGACTTTCTCGATATAAGCGCCTGCTTCCAAGGGATGTGTCACAATACCGAGGATCACCGCGAGGCGGTCAATGCGTTTCTCGAAAAACGCACCGGAAGCTACCGGGGCAGCTGATTGCCCGCAACCGCTAATAACAGCGCACCGCCTGGATAACGAACCGCCCACAAAGCGCGGTGGCTATTGAAGCTTTACGGGTATTCTGGTCTAACATGGTAATGAGAAATACTCCTATGACCCGGTACTTGCCGTAACGTGATACCGAGTTGGAGGTGCCTCACTGTCCACGCGAGTAATCAGTACGCGCCTCGCGTCAATCGCCCTTACCGCTCCTCCTGTATAGCGAACGAGATGACAAAGCAAGCGCTTCCTCGTCATCCAGGGGCCTGGGGCAATCGATACCGTAACCCTGCCCATAGCAGACACCTGCGGCGTGGAGCTTATCCCAAATTGCTTGGTTTTCCACGAATTCCGCAATCGTTTTCAGACCGGCAACCTGGCCGATTACATTGATCGCCTCCACAATGGCGCAATCCATGGCATCGTCTACCATATTCTTCACAAAGGAACCGTCGATCTTGAGGTAATCCACCGGTATGGCCCGCAGATATGAGAACGAACTCATGCCGCTGCCAAAGTCATCCAGCGCGAAATGGCAACCGAGGCTTTTGATTCCTCTAATGATTTCGATCGCCCTTCCCAGATTGGATATGGCGGCGGTTTCGGTGATCTCGAAACAGATACTCCCTGGAAACACCTGGTAACGATCCAACCGTTCACGGACAAACTCGAAGAAGGCAGTGTCGTTCAGCGAGTTGCCGGAGAGATTGATAAAAGTTAATTCGCAACGGTTAGGAGCTTGCCGTTGACGATTCGACAGGTAGCCGAAAGCGAAATCGATCACCCAACGGTCGATGAGGTGCATCATGTTGTAATGTTCTGCAGCAGGGATGAACGCACCCGGGGAAATAATCTCACCATTTTCGCCAACCATGCGAACCAGGAATTCGCGCATTTCTTCAGGTCCCGAAACATCCCCTAACGGCTTGATCTGCTGCTGGTAGAGCACGAAACGATGCTCCTCCAAGGCGTCGCGAATACGGTTAGCCCACTGCATATCGCCATAACGCCGGGCGGCCTCGGCGTCGGTTTCAGAATAGACATGCACGCGATTCCGGCCTTGATCTTTGGCGGTGTAACATGCGATATCCGCCTTGCTCAAAGCGTCTTTCACGTTGAAGCTATCAGCGTTGATCATAACCAACCCGATACTGACCCCGATGACGAACACTTTGTCCTCCCAGGCAAAGCGGAACCCGGCGATGGCCTGGCGAATCTCACTGGCGATCTGCTGGGCACGTGCGGCCGGACAACCCTTAAGCAGAATGCCGAATTCGTCACCACCCAAACGCGCCAAGACGTCGTTTCCCCTGACATGAGACTGCAGCAACACCGCCAGTAAACGCAACAATTCATCACCGGCCAGGTGACCACAGGTGTCGTTGACCAATTTAAACTGATCCAGATCGAGATACAGCAGTGCGTGTGATAGGAAATCCCGCCGAGTGTTGTCCAGTACCTGACCGAGCTGATGCTCAAACTCCCGCCGGTTGACCAAGCCGGTCAACACATCGTGGAATGCCAGATGATATATTTCTGCCTCCGCGCGGCGATGAGCCCGGCGAATCTCAGCATCGCGCAGCTCGCGAGTTACCGCCGGGATGAGCCGCCTCAAATTATCCTTCATCAAGTAGTCGTGAGCGCCGTCTTTCATGGCCTGAACGGCAAACTCCTCGCCAATGCTGCCGGATACAATGATAACCGGGGTATCGGGCTGTATCTCCTTAACCAACTTCATCGCTGCCACAGCACTGAAGTTTGGCATATTATGGTCGGTGATCACTAAATCCCAGGTTGATCGCCTGAGCGCACTCTCTGTCTCAAGGGCGGTATCCGTGCGTAGAAAGTGAAGTTGAAACCCCCCGATCCGCAACTCACGAACCAAAAGATACGCATCGTCCTCCGAATCCTCAATGATCAATAGCCGGATCGGTTCTCCCATTCAGCGTCCCCCGAGAGGCGGTGGTGGAAGATTGAGCAGCAGCCAATAAAGCCCAAGCTGACGAACGGCCTCCAAGAACTGGGAAAAGTCCACAGGCTTGCGGATATAGCTGTTGGCCCCAAGATCATAGCTGGCAACAAGATCTTGCTCCTCGTCGGACGAGGTTAGCACCACCACGGGGTTCCGGTGGGTACGACGATCTTCCCGCAGCCGCCTCAACACCTCCAACCCATCCAGGCGGGGCAGTTTTAGATCCAACAGTATCAACTGAGGCTGCACTCCAACATCACGCCCCGCATAGTTCCCAGCACCGAACAAATACTCTAGAGCCTCGACGCCATCGCGAGCCACCACCACCTGGTTGGCGATATTGTTCTTGCGCAATGCACGAAGTGTCAGGGCCTCATCATCTGCATTGTCCTCTACCAAAAGAACCACTTTATCCTCGGCCATTTCGAATTTGACCTCTGTTTCTTATCGATCCTTTTATGGAGAAACCATATCAAGGTTAGTGGTTTAAATACAATAATCCAACGATCTGGCGTTGTTAAGTTAAGGTAAAGTAAAAAGTCGCGCCTTTGTCGACCTGCCCCTCAGCCCAGATCCGTCCGCCGTGGCGGTGAATAATGCGCGCAACCGTGGCAAGCCCAATGCCGCTGCCTTCGAATTCACTCTCCTTGTGCAACCGTTGAAAAGCTCCGAACAATTTATCGGCATACTGCATGTCAAAACCTACCCCATTATCCCGTACGAAATAAGTTCTCCCATCGGGACTGTCCAGGTAATCGAATTCAATGACAGAGATCGCCTCGCGGGAAGTGTACTTCCACGCATTTCCCATCAGGTTATCGAATACGATCTGCATCAATTTAGCGTCCGCGTTGGCTTCGACACCGTCCCGGATTCTGAGCGTAACCGATTCACGTGGTGCATGAATCCGCAGTTGTTCTACTGATGTTTTGGCCAATTGACTAAGATCCACCCGTTCCCACCGCATCTCGCGACGGGTTAACCGCGACAATCCCAACATATCGTCGATCAGCGATCCCATGCGCTGGCATGCCCGGCGTACCCGAAACAGGTAGTCATGCCCGGTCGCGTCCAGGGTATTTCCATAATCTTCGAGCAGCGCCTGGCTGAATCCGTCAATCGCGCGCAGGGGCGCACGCAAGTCATGGGATACAGAATAGCTGAACGATGCAAGCTCCCGGTTGATTGCCTCGAGTTCCAATGTGCGCTCCCGAACCCGATGTTCCAAGGTAGTCATTAACTCCATATTGTCCAGATACGCGGAGACCCGTTGACCCAGCAGCCCGATCATCTCATCATCAATCTCATCGAACGGAGTCCCTTTGCGGTAGGCAGCCAAGCCGCCTATGATCCGTCCCTCTCGGGTGATAGGCGTCAAAAGGCCTGAACTCACGTCTAGCTGCTCCAGCAGTGATTGGTTCACCCGCTCATCCTGCTTGAGATTGGCCACAAGAATCCGTTCTCCATGGCTGACCGTCCAACCACAGAGACCACTGTCCAATGGTAACGTCTGCCCGACAAGATGACCGGATTTTGTTCCGGCCGCGGCAACATAAGTATAGGTGCTTCCCGAGTTATCGATAAGCGGCAAGGCCGATAGATCGGCAGATACCAGTTCCTTGATCCCATCGCACACGGCGACATAAAAACGTTGAGGCTGGTGCAACAATGTACTCAACCGGCGCATTCTCCGATCCAAGGTCTCCAGCCCTTTCTCACGCCGATTACGCAATTGCTCGAGGTGATGGCGTGCCGTGATATCCAGCGTGGTGCCAAATATGCGCAGCAGCCGCCCCGCCTGGTCAAATACCGCATGACCGTTTTCGGCGACCATACGTTCGCCCCCCCCGGGAAGTAGAATTCGATGTTCAAAACTCACGGTGTCCTTCTCGCCAGATTGTCCAAGCCGGCGCAGTTCGGAGGACATCGCCGGGCGGTCATCGGGATGGATTGCTTCCATAAAACGGCTGAAACACGCTTTCACCTCTCCCGGCTTGTACCCCAGTAATCGGTACTGCTCGTCCGACCAAAAGGCTTCATCAGTATCAGGGTTCAATTCCCAGTTTCCGAGCCCCGCCAGGCTTTGAGCTTCCTGGAGCCGATGCTCACTTTCACTCAGAGAAACCTGCTGCTGTTCAAGTTGTTTTTGTAGCGCGGCTAGTTTAAGGACGGGTTTGGCGAGAAATCTGGCAATAAAAAAAGAGAAAATCGCAAGCATGATCACCGAAATGACAATAACCAGTAGATATGCATCGATAACCACGGTAAAAAAATCCACCGCCTTGCTAATGCCGCTAAGCAACAGCTCGTTGGGGAGGGACACGGCGATACGAAGCAGCGCTGCACCTTCCTCGATCTCAAGATCGCGATAAACAATCAGTCCTCCTTCGGCTTTCAGAAGGTGTGTGCCATTGTCGGTTTCAACGGGTAGATGAGGGCGCGGGTCGTATGTCGCCTTGGCATCTTCAGGAGCCAATATCGTGTTACCTTCCATGTCAACGACCCATACCGGGTTTGCACCGAAAAAAAGTATGGAACGCAGCTCGTCGAGCCACCGATCCAGCCGGAGCTGAATCAAAATCGCCCCACCGAACAGCCCGGTATCGATATCCAGTTTACCAAGCCCGGCCACCAACTTGGGGACATCATCATCCCCAATAAAAAGGCGAGATGCGCGAAGCGTACGGGATGGCATGCTCCACTTGTTGTCTCCCGTAGCCAATAACAGCGGGGTATCCCTCAATAAATCGAATAGCTCGCCAGCATAAAACCATTCGGTTTGGTTTTTCTTCTGTCCTGCCAGCATCCGCGGAGATTGGCGCTGGTTCTCTTCGACTTCGACCACAATGTAGCCATTACTGTCGACGAAAGAGATCGTGCAAAAATCCTGGTAGTCATTCTGCATCTGCATGAACAGACGCTCCAAACGCCTGGCTAAAACAAGACGCTCCGCCTCGGAAACCAGGAGATAATCATCCAGCAGTGAGGCATCGGTTAAACTGCGTGCCACCCGGTTTAACGCATTTTTGTACTGCTCGTTAAACTGTACGGATAGTATATCCACTTGCTGGACAATACTGGTTTCGGCATGCCGAGAGAGTGCTTCGGTGCTAAAGGTATAGGCAATGTAAAGCAGCGCTACAATCGTGGCCAAATTAATGCCGAGTAACGAAAACAATACCCGGAAGAAAAAGCTGGAGACACCACTGCTCTCTCGCCATAATTCACCAATCATCGGCCAAGCGCCAGTGCTTGCTCGACAATTTCGTCGATAAACTCCATTTTACCTTTCAGATCGATGCCCAACATCTCGGCCCGCCGACGATTTACCATGTAAGGACCTCTCGGGGGACTTTCGGGTCTCATAAGCGCGGGACTATAGCCATGGGCTAAAATCTTGTGGGCCATTTCAAAAGCGGCATATCCTTGATTGTAACCGGAGTCGTTTGCGGCAAGCAGCATTCCCTCGCGAACGAACTGGTCTTCATGAGAAGCTTCGGGCTTACGAATATTTGTCAAATACCAGCGCCCAACATCAAGCATATCCACATGATCGCCCTGTCCGTTGCGCAGCGTATCGTGATTTAGAACAAAAAAAGCATCCACCGATTCAGCTAGCTCAAGTGTCCTTTTTCTAAACTCCTCGTAAGAATTTGTTTGCACCACGGCAGACAGTGTTAACGGCAGGTTTCCGCTGTTGGCCAACGCGACAATCTGTTTAACCTTGGGCCGGGCAGTTACTGAATCGCATGCAAGTACCGCAAATGTTTTTGCCATTGGCACCAATCTGTGCAATAGCTCCAAACTCTCCCTATAGTAACCGGTTTGCCATACACCTGTGATATTGTGGCCGGGTCTTTCCATGCTATCGATGAGTCCATACTTGAGTGGCAAGCCGTTGATACCCCAAAACACAACCGGTATATCGGTATCGAGAAGTTGATTGCCAATATAGTTGGCGGCATTGTCGTCCCCCAACAATACAAGGTCTGGATGGAAGTCCTCTATTTCCTTGACGATTCTCAAGGTGGCTGTTGCGATATCCTTTGTCGAGTTATAACGCTTGGTATTCATCCAGCTTTTTTTTAACACTACCCGGGGGCTTTCCAGATAATCTGCTGCAGCAAAACTCTCGGCCTGCTCAGTGCTCTCCAGATAACCGTGTTGCCGCATGGCGGCGACTACACCCCGATGTGTAGACTGAGACCACAGGTAATCCCGATCGTAACTGGAGACAATAAAAATTCTGTGCCTGTTAAAAGCGGTTTCGGCTTGAATTGCGTTTGGGGCAACCAGAATTGCAGCCATCACCAAAGATGCCAACCACATACAAAACCGGGCTGGCGTTAAGGAATATCCATGGCGGATTCGTGTTGCTACATCCATCGTGTCGAAGTCTACAGATGGTCAGTAAAAACTTGAACCATTTACCACTCCCCGCTAACAACAAACAATCGACTTCCGATATTCATGGCCATCTCATTCAAAAGTGACGCTCAAAACCTAGCGCTGAGTGCCGGGAAAGAACTCCAGATATCTATTGGACGTGTGTGAACTCGCGGCAATGTCCCCGCTTACGAAAAGGCCAGCGAAGCGTACTGGCCGCCCCGCTGGCATAACTGACTAACCGAATCTCAATCGCCTTGCTCACCGCCAATAAAACGATACACCATTGCACCCAACATACCCCCCAGAATGGGGGCAACCCAGAAAAGCCAAAGTTGAGATAATGCCCAATCTCCCACAAATACCGCAACACCCGTACTGCGTGCTGGATTTACCGAGGTATTGGTAACCGGAATGCTGATAAGATGAATGAGCGTCAGGCACAACCCGATGGCAATTGGAGCAAAACCCTGGGGTGCCCGTTTATCGGTAGCCCCCAAGATAACCAAGAGGAACATCATCGTCATCACGACTTCTGTGATCAGCGCCGCAATCAAGCTATATCCACCGGGTGAGTGAGCGCCGTAGCCATTGGAAGCAAATCCCGACGAAACATCGAAGCCCACCTTACCACTGGCAATAAGGTACAGCGTGGCACCTGCTAACACGCCTCCTGCAACCTGAGAAATGATATAAGGCAACAGCTCACCGGCGGGAAATCGCCCCCCCGCCCAAAGGCCGATCGATACCGCTGGATTTAGATGGCACCCAGATATATGGCCAATAGCGTATGCCATGGTTAGTACTGTCAACCCGAAAGCCAATGATACACCGAGTAATCCAATACCCACCTCAGGGAATGCCGCGGCCAGTACCGCACTGCCACATCCACCAAGAACCAACCAATAAGTTCCGAAGAACTCTGCTCCATATCTCTTCATGCTAGGCTCCTTTCGATTGTTGATTGTATCCCTGACTTCACAGGACAAATGTGGCATGCGAGAAGGATAAAATATGCCAATACCTACCCTCCTCCTTGCCCGGCCCGGCCCAGCTGAGCACCTCGTGCTTTGCAATCAAGCGTTCATGCTATCCGGGTTCGTCATGGCGTTGCCTTTTTAGCCCGAGTGATCGGTTTTAGTCAACACTCCCTGACGGCACTCTTTACCGCTATTCTTCCATAGCCTCGGTATAGTACCGCTCAAACTCTAAAGAAAAAATGGATATCTAATCCTTGGCGATGCCAAGATTCCGAGTCAATGATCGGGCAATGCCATTTTCCGGGCTTTTGGGCAGCCGATGCCGGTATTTGTCCGCATATCGGTTCTCAGATTCTGAATCTATCCTGTGAGATTGTGCATGCCGATGGGTTTAACTTTCTCCCCAACTAACTGCTAAGAGGTTATCCAGTAACGACCGAGTGAAACGAAATAGTGGTTTCAGGCAGACTCGAAATCCATATCGTCAGGATTTAAAAAAATAGCACGACGTTTTCTGAATACTGGAAATTTTAGGCCATATGTCTCGTCGAACTGCTGATTTATACGTCTTCATCAGCGTACATCACTCTGAATTCATATTCTCCCGGGTTCTGGTTGTCCCCACCGGTATCTATGCACAACTTTTAGTTCGTACCATAATAGTTTCGGTTACCCACCTGCCGGCGTGACGCTATCTCACCGACCTGTAGAAGGCACCGATTAATCTGATAGCCCGGAGCATGTGTGATTGTTAAGGAGGTGTAAATGAAAGATAACCCAACCGTATTATTCCTGTCACATGGCGGAGGTCCGCTTCCGCTTTTGGGAGATAAACGACACATGGAAATGGTGGAATGTTTAAAGGGAATTTCGTCCACGATTGTAAGACCTTCCGCAATACTTGTGGTAAGTGCACACTGGGAAGCAGAGCTAGCTACGATAACATCGGGACAAAATCCCTCTCTTATCTATGATTATTACGGTTTCCCAATAGAATCTTACAGTATTGATTATCCGTGCCCGGGAGAGCCGGCACTGGCTTTTGAGGTCTATCGTGCGCTAAAGCAAGCTGGGATTGAAGCTAGACTTGATGAACAACGAGGATTCGATCATGGATTATTCGTGCCCTTGAAAATAATGTATCCAGATGCGGATATTCCTTGTGTGCAATTATCGCTTATTAACAATCTCGACCCTAGCAAACATATTGCAGTTGGTCAGGCACTTCAGAGTATGTCCTATAAGAATCTCTTAGTGATTGGTTCGGGGTTCTCCTTTCATAATTTAAAGGCTTTTTTCTCGTCAGAAACCAGTGAGACAAAAGCCATGAATGAATCTTTTGAGGATTGGCTAATCGAGACTTGTACCGCTCTGTACGATCGCGAGAAAGATAGAGCGAATCGGCTTATCCAGTGGGAAGGCGCTCCTTCCGCTCGGTATTGCCATCCTCGCGAAGAACACCTGCTGCCGCTACACATTTGTTACGGTATTACTCAAACGGCCTGTTCTTCACATTTTGAGTTACGCATCTTAAACAGAAAGTCGAGTATGTATCTATGGTCTCCGCCGTATGAATGATTTTCCAATGCCCGCAGCAACAGCTAAATTACAAGCAATTCACTTGCTCAACAAATTTATTAAAGAAGTTAGCTGTTTGTCGCCTAAACCTGCATCGGCACCCAGATTGACAAGCTTTGACATGAGCATCGGTAATTCATCGTTAACACCGTTTTCATGAAATGAATCAAGGGTGTCTTTGAAAGCGGCTACATAAGTATTAACTGATGCTTGTGGATTTTCAAAGTCTCCACTGAGAACCGAAGAAGCAAATACATCGTAGTAGTCGTTAACGACCTTTATAGTCAGAGGTATCTGTTCAACATAATCTTCCATAGATACACCTGCTTTTTTGCAAAGCAAAGCGCCATATATCATTCCGAACATAAACCCTTGCCGGGGTAAAAACAAGGCGCTGTATAAAATGGCCAGAGAGCTTACTTGAGTACCTAGATAGGTGGATTTCCCCGCAAGGATCTTTATCGTTTCTTTTGATCGCTTCCACAGCGCTGCGCTTCCCACAGTGAGAATTGTGGAGTCCTCTTCGCCAATAGCGCGTGGGAATGTACAAATCATACCAATCAAACATGTTGCCTGCTCCTTCCTCAGCCACTGGTACAAAGATTCGGCTTCAGGTGCGCTACCAGTACTCAATTCGATAATATTCTTACCTTCAAGAGAAGGTGCGGTTTCCAACAATGATTTGGTATCGGTATGTGTCTTAATGCAAACAATAATGGTGGCGTTTACTGAGATGGCTTCGGCGAACGAGTTTGCTATTGTAGCACCCTCATTTTTCAGTGGTTCGGCTTTTTCTCGAGAACGATTCCAAGCGGTAACATCGAACCCATTCTTCAAAAGCACACGAGCTAACGCAGCTCCCATTACACCTAAACCAATAACGGTAACGTTTTTCATATAATCATCGTGCTCCAACCTGACATAGCCCTACACGGAATCATCTATCCTAAATTGTATAGGGAACTGGGATGGCTTAGAGCATTCCGGATTGGCACAAATGGTAGGTTTTAACTTGCTCTGCCAACTTCTGATGCTTCAGGTATCTCGAGTAATTTACCTGTCTTACAATCATATATATAACCGTAAATAGGTATATCGGATGGTACCATCGAATTACTTCGGATACGGCGCACGTCTTCGACAACACTCTTTGCATTATCGCTAATGGTCAACCAGTTGATAAACTTACCATCCGTCGTTCCTCCACCGGTATTGCCATCATGCCATCCTGTTTCGTCTACACTTGCGGTTTTTAGGCTGCCAGACAACAACTCTCCCATTATTTCGTTCGTGAATGTTTCCATACCGCAATCCGTGTGATGAATGACAAACCATTCTCTTGTTCCTAACAACTTATAAGAAATCACCAAAGAACGGATAGCATCATCACTCGCCCTGCCACCGGCGTTTCTAATTACATGGGCATCGCCTTCAGCGAGACCTGCGTATTTTGCCGGATCTAAGCGAGCATCCATGCAAGTTAAAATCGCAAACTGCCTACCTGGAGGCATTGGCAGATTACCTTTATCACCAAAACTCGAAACATACTCAGCATTAGCTGCTGTGACTTCGTCGACCAGTTTACTCATTTTCTCCCTCCTTTTTAATCTCTGTGACCATGCCTGGAATTATCGAACTAAAAACTAATGCGGTCTGGCTCCCAACTGGACAAGCAACCAATAGGTCCGTACATACACAACATCGTATTTTACGCTGCGTCACAGCTAACTAGATGAAAACATTGCCTAGCCGATACCCCACCCCTCTATACCACTAAATACCCCACAGGGGTTAAGCACATCTTTAAATCCTTGCGGAATAAATTACGTTCCCCGCTGGACGCAAACTCCCGGGGTATCATCAGAGATGAGCCAGAACCTACGCTAGAACATTGATAAAAACCCGGTTAAGCAAATCAGGACAGCTGCCACGACAACAGCTTACGAGTACTCCAATCCAGCGGGTAACGAAATACAAAAATTTCCTGTCCATAGAAATGTAGCAGATATCACTCCACTATACTTGATTCGCCTGCTCCAACTCCAAGTTGCCCATTATCCCCTGCTCAGTAGCGCGGATGGAATTCAATCGGTAGTAGGCTGTGAAAGAACCTCCTTTCAGTTTATTCAGTATGCTCTCGTGAGCTCGTTCTTCAATCGCTAAGGCGTTATGGGTGAAATCGTGCACATCGGTCACGCCCCTGGTATACACTTCCGGCAAGAAGGCCAATTTAATTGCCGTCGTTTTAGGGCATTTTCTTAACAACCGGAATAGGGCTTTCCGATCATGTTTCACCGCTAACTATATTAGCGCTGAAGGTGTGGAAAATTGGTTAAACCTTCGGATGATCAGAGTAAACGACACCATCATAGTGTCAGGCAAGACGCATCGCCTTCAATGACGCGAGCGCATCCCCCCCACTGATATCTGGATTGATGCTCAATTCAAGAATCATTACTCCGGAAAGCTCGCAATGGTAATCTTCTACTTCCCTGGTAGCGCCTTTCGGGCTGAAATTCCATTGCTGCCTTACAATTTCATGATACGATCGGCCGCTGCCCTGCGACCAACGCAATACGACTTCTTGTGTACGTTCTACCTCTAGCTCCTCGAAAGTAAGCCTTATCCGCTGAATTTTCTGAGGGGTATCGAAAAGGAGTCTGATAACTTGTCTGCCCGGTTTAGAAGCGCGCCATCCCGCGCTTTTACCTGGCAGCAGCGCAGACTCGATTGAATACGTTTCTTGCTCCGAACTAACTTCTACTGCGGCAAGCTTTTCAAGATCCAGCCAATCCCGCAAAAAATCAGCATGCTTTTTTTGATCCAATTCGATAACAATTTTTCGCATCAGGATGTCTTTAAATTCTCTACATGTTCAGTCAATACTATTGCGGCCATTCACGAAAAGTGAACACCGCTTTAGGCGCACTTTGTCGAAATAGTCCTGTTCATTTTGGTCGGAACCAAGGTAGCCATTTTTCGAGTAACGGCGCTCGCTGTTGAAAAATAGCGCAATGTATTCGAGCACATAAGCGCAAGCATCGGCTTTCCCTCCATGGCTTCTCTATGTGATGGCTTAGCCTTCAAGGGTAACAACGAATCCATCGCCCCATTATTACCAACAACTCCTTTACGGTTCATACTAGGCCGGATTTTCTTTCGGTTCAATAGATGTCGATACGCAACCGATCGTTGGGACACAACACCGATTTCACCAACCTCGTCAACCTCAGCACAGCACCAGATTTCGAACCGTTATGCCTCGATATCCAGAGGAGCATAACGAATGATATGGGCTTTCCCTGTTCCCCTCCCATCATCTGCGCAATAACCTCGATGGCCACTACATCAAGAAGAACCAAAGGGTGTCCGAATCATGAATATTACATTCACTTGGAATCGGCCGGGCCAATCTAAACCTGGCCTGAGTTTGCGCACGGACAGGGGATCGGCGAGGCTTGCCGCAGAGATCACATAGCTTTGCAACAGACTCTACACGGTTGAGTTGTTGTCACAGTTATTACCGCAATAATCCCTAGTTACTCCACCCCCAGTGTGGTTGCCAATCGTACTAGAGAGCTTGGCAAAACGACAATACGGTATCGGGGAAAATTTGCAGAAGGTGCTCACAGACCTTTTACCACGGCCTCGCTCCGGGTAGTGATGGTTTCCCGCACCATGTTGGAGTGCATGCGCAACTGGTAAAGCTCCTCGGAATACGAGAGCGGTACCGTGAGTCGCAGTAACTCATTTCTCATCGCGTCAAGCCGATTGAGGAGCTGATCCAGTACCTCCAGGTCTTGCTCATCGACCGCGGCCTTTTCGATCTCCTTGAGATCTCGATAATAGCGATAGATCTTGGAGCGTACTCGCCAGCGGTAAGTCGGCGGGAGTACCTTTGAAAGTGGCAGCATCAGCGCGATTAAGGGTATGACCATAACGATCAACCGGTCAATAAGCACAGCCATCCAAAAGGGTAAGTAACGCTGCAAAAACGGCTGACCGTTCTTGATATAACGCTCGGCCTGCTCATTCATTGGAAAATCGCCATGCTGGGTCGAAGGAAACTGACCGGGATCGTCGATCACTGTTCCACCACCGTGTACCTCGACCATCGCCTGAACCAGTAACGCCACAAGGGCCGGATGTAATTTTTCAGATGCGACAAGGGTGGCGACCGGAGCAAGCAAGGTAATATCTTTGGCCGGGATATCTCGGCTAAGGCTAACCACCCCCTGAGGAAGTTCAACGGTAGACAAAAACCGATGGTGTTTTGTGTAAGCCTGATGACGGGAAAAGTTGAGCAACGAGAGTCCCGGCTCTGTCAGTAGCTCCCAAATTAGCGGCGATTCCGGTGAGGCCACAAAAAAAGCCGCATCGACAACACCATTCAGCAACGCCTTGGCACCGTCTCGGGGGGCAAGATGCCGAATGTCGGTGTTTTTGACATTCAGTCCACTTCGAGAAAGGAGTTGCTCGGCAATGACCCAAGTGCCACTGCCCTCAATACCGGCAGCAATCTTTCTACCTTGCAGATCAACCAATGCATCGCTTCCGTCACCCCGCACAAAGACCCAAAGTGGCTCTTTGTATAAGCTACCCAGTGAGGTCAGCCCTGGAGTCTTATCCGGATTTCCAGTACCACTTTGAACAAATGCAATTTCGACCTTACCATCTTGCAGACGGGCGATATTCTCCACAGAGCCCTTGGTCTCGAAGATATTTAGATTCAAGCCCTCACGTGCCAAAATATTCTTATACCGCTGAGCAAACTTAAAATAGGCGCCGGTTTTGGGACCCGTAGCGATGTTCAATGATTCGGGGGGTGCTGGTTCGACAAACTGATAGGCGATGACAAAACTGGCAAGAGTTAAGAGCGCACCGATACCGTAGATTTTGAGCTTATCTCCAAGTTCCATATAACGCCCCTAACAATTGTCGACGTTGGCACAAGCAACACATAGTTCGAGCCAAGACATTGGCTATAGGCCCTCTCACCCGCCTGGCACAGATGATCTTCCGGATAGGTCAGTCCATCGATTCTGCCGATATTATCTGCCACTCGGTTGGGATTCTACTGGTGGATACCCGGTAACATCGAGCTCTTGTCTCCACTGAGCAAATGAACAGAGCCTCTGTAAGAGCTTACTGGGCTACACCGAAAAATTTGGCTCGAAATGAAAACACTTTAGGAGAGATACCCCTGTGCATGATAACCATTGTGGGGAATATCAGGACCTAACCTATTGGTACACTGACCGGATCATGGGTGAGAACCTAGCCTTCGGCAGAGCAGATGCCACTACTCGGGCGCATCGGTACAGGCTTGGCAATAAGCGTGCTACCCTCCTTGACAACAACCGGGAACTACCTCTAAACTTATAATTATACTGACTGGTCTGTTTATAAATGACAACACCCAAGGCACAAGCAACTCGAGACCGCATCCTGGAGGCAGCCAGCCGCCTGTTCTACCAATACGGGTTTCACGCCACTGGGCTAGATAAAATCCTCTTGGAATCTGGTGTTACCAAAGGCAACTTCTATTATCACTTTAAGAGTAAAGAGGCGTTGGCCCTGGCGACATTGGACTGGCAGTTTGAAACCATCGCCAATGGTGTGAGCAGGCTCCGTGCGACTCATGTTTCGGCACTCGATACCCTGTTAGCAATATTGGATTTCTTCACCCAAACTATCGCTAATCAGAAGAAAAGCGGCGGTATCTTCGGCTGTTATTTTGGCAACTTCACGTTGGAGCTGAGTAACGAAAATCCAGCAGTGCGCACCAGGCTCAGAGAAATCTTCAGTCGCTACCATGAAACCTTCAGGGACCTTCTACAACAGGCGGTCAGTGCGGGAGAACTGCCTGCTCTCTACGATCCGGAACAGCTGGCAGCAGTGACACTCAGCCTGTTGGAAGGGGCGATCGTGGTCGACAAGGCCCATCAGGAGCCCAAGGAAGTCTACCGCGCTGTTGCATTTATGAAGGCTTACCTGAAGCCCGGTTAAAAAAATTTACCCCGAAAATAGACAGACTAGTCTGTTTATTATCCTTGCACCCCTGAAAATAGGAGAACAACCATGGTTGAACAAACTCAAGCCTTGCTAAATCCCCTGCCTCCCACCGAGGATGAAGACCGCGTTAATGCCGTTTTTAGACAGGTCGAAACCATGCTGGGATTCATACCGGATGGCCTCCGGCTTTACGGAATCAGCCCGCCGCTCATGGAATCCTTTGTCGGCAATGTCGGCTATTTCCGCCAGCATCCTAGCTTGCGGGGCGAATTGCTGGCGATGATTAGGTACCTTGGATCAGCTCAAGTTGGATGCCAGTTCTGCATAGATCTAAACGAAGGCTTTCTAACCCACATGGGCGTTGATCTCGACGATGTCCGTGCCGCACGCAAAGATATTGGTAAAGCGCCCCTCTCAGAACAAGAAAAGGTGCTGCTCAATCTGGCCTTGAAGGCCATCAATGACCCAGATAATGTCAGACAAACTGATATTGATAGCGCGCGTGCCCAGGGCTGGAACGATCGAGAAATATTTGATGCTGTTGCTCAAGCCGCCAATAATCGCGCCTTCAACTACATACTTAAGACCTTCAAGGTAGAACACCAGGGTGTTTTTGCGTGAGATAGACTGCTTACAGTAATACCAGGCATGCCGCCTTCGTGCGGTGTGCCTTATTTACTATCTAGCTTGTACATCCAATGGTCGATGAGGACGAGTATTGGGTACCGTCTGGTGGTGCCGGTTGGTGGTCACCTGAGCCAATGCCGGTTGTGTTTTTTAAGAAGATCCCACGGTAAATCAGTAAGCCACACTCGGCAACCAGGTCACAATGGGCGGCCATAACATAATGATCAGCAACCCTAGCAGTTGCAATATGATGAAGGGTGCCACGCCTTTATAGATGTGGGTGACCGTTATCTCGGGAGGACAAACCCCCTTTATGTAAAAAAGTGCAAAACCGACCGGCGGTGTCAGAAACGAGGTCTGCAGGCAGACGGCAAAAAGTATGGTGAACCAAACCAGATCAAATCCCAGGTTCTGCATCACCGGTGCCACGAGCGGCAATACAATGAGGGTGATCTCCACCCAGTCGAGAAAAAAACCGAGGAAGAAGGTTACCAGTAAGACCACGATCAAAACACCCTGTGGACCGATATCCAACCCCAGCAGTGTCTCCTCGATCACCTGATCCCCGCCCAACCCACGCAATACCACCGAGAATGCCGTCGCACCGAGGAAGATCGCAAATATGAAGGCGGATGTCTTGGTGGTCTGTTGCAGCGAATCCTTTAGCACCGCCCAGCTCAGCCTTCGATTTATCAGCGCCAGTATCAAGGCACCCGCCGCGCCTACACCCGAGGCTTCGGTGGGCGTGGCAATACCGAAAAAGATCGAGCCAAGCACGGCGAGGATCAGAAAAACCGTTGGTAATGTCGCCTTGAATACCGCAAAGACTATGGCTGCGGTAATCGGCTCAACGCTTGCCGGTACGGGAGCGGCACGCGGATTGATCCAGGCATATACGAGGATATATCCCATATACAGCCCGGCCAGCAAAAACCCTGGGAAAAACGCCCCCATAAATAGGTCTCCCACGGAGGCATTCGGGTTGGCCAAACGATCCGCCATCAACACCAACATGATGGAAGGGGGAATCAGTATACCCAGCGTACCCACCGAACATGCGGTACCCACTGCCAGAGACTTGTCGTATTTACTCTCCAACATCACCGGCAGGGAGAGCATGCCCAACAACACGACAGAAGCACCGATGATACCGGTGCTCGCGGCCAGCAACACCCCGATGATCACGACGGTGATGGCATACCCGCCACGTATACCACCAAACAGTTTCACCATATTCTTCATCAACTGCTCGGCCACGCCGGAGCGGTCCAACATAATACCCATAAAGATAAACATCGGCAGCGCGACCAGCGTTTCCCGCGCGACAATATCCCATACCCTTTCGGGAAATAGTGAAACGCTGCTGTTCCATGTAAACCAAATATCCGCATTGAAATAATCTACGGAAATGACGCCGATGAGTCCCCAGATTATTGCCGTCCCTCCCAGTACCCATGCCACCGGATAGCCAGAAAACAGCAGCCCGACAAAGGTCAAGAACATGCCGATGACCATCATTTCTTCAAGTGACATTGCGCTTCTCCTGTTTATTATTGTTTTTGCGGGGGCGTGAATTCGACGTCTTTCACGAATGGATCAACGTGCAATGGCGCCGGCCGCCCAAACAGTTGTGCGGTACATTTTAATAGCCTGGCGATCGCACCGGTTAACAGTAGAAAAAGCGACAATGGAACAAAGAACTTCAGCACCCAGCGCGCAGGTAGTCCATCGGGCGCCTGAGAACGCTCATTCAATGCATAGGCTTCCCAGAAGTAAGAGAGCGCATCCCAAAAAAAGATGACCAGGAACGGCATCAGCAAGAACAGGATCCCGATAAACTCGACCCATGCCTTTGTTCTGGGTGAAAAGCGTTCGTGGAATACATCGACCCGCACATGGTCGTCATGCACCAAGGCGTAGGAGAGACCAATCAGCCAGGCGGCTCCGTAAATATGCCAGGTTATTTCCTCTAGCATGATTGAACCCTGGCCGAAGGCATAGCGCATAACTACGCTAAGCAGAATGACCACCATCACTGCCAGCCACAACCAAGAGAACCAGCTACCGATACGATCCAGCAGGCGATCGATAAATAGCGACGCTGTGGTCGTTGGCAAATGAAGGTGATGGGTCAGATCGGGCAGATGGCTCGTACTTTTCTGGGGTTCTGTTTCTGCCATGATATCCTCCAGGGAGACGGTCTTATTAGGTAAACTTCACCAGGCGATCGGCATTTTGCACCTTTCGCCTAGTGAATGGGCCACGATTACATATCGGCCGGAAGGTAACCCAGGTCCTCCCAAACACGATACAGATCCTGGAAAGCCTGCTGACTCTCGTAAACGCGTTTGAAATCAGCATCGTTGGCGGACTCCTCGGCCAGCACCTCTTCAGTAACCGCCTTCAATTTTTCCAGAATCTCCCGTGGCAGTTTCTGCGCGGTAACCCCTTTTTCCTTGAAACCCGCGATAACGGCACCTTCCAGGAACTCGCTTTCCGCCAGGCCCTTGACCACCGATGCCATGCAGACATTGCGCACCAGCGCTTTACTGTCGTCGCCCAGTCCATCCCAAATACCCTTGTTCACCAGCATGTACTGCGCGGTGAAAGGCTGATGCCAACCCGGGAACAAGTTGAACTTGACCACTTTGTCAAAACCAAGCCGCTGATCGATAACCGGCAGCGAAAACTCGGTCGCGTCGATGGTGCCTTTCTCCAGTGCCTGGAACAACTCACCTCCTGGCATCATAGTTACCGAGGCACCAAGCTTTTGTATCACCTTTCCGCCCAAACCGGCGAACCGGATCTTCAGCCCCTCGTAGTCCTTCAGGCTCTCCAGTGGGGCTTTATACCAGTTCCGGTCCGATAATGCCGCACAGCTCGGCATGCACCTTGAATCCCTTGTTGGCATAGACCTCCTGTAACATATCATGGCCTCCGCCTTCATAATACCAAGCCATGAATGCCCAAGGCTTGAGGCCAAAGGGCACCGCCGCAAACAGCGGCACCGCCGCCACCTTACCCTGATCATAGCCAATCCAGGTATACCCTGCCTCGGTCTTACCATCGCTTACCGCCGCCAGGATATCGAACGCCGGCACCAGTTTTCCGGGTTCATAGACTCGCACCTGCATGGCGCCACCACTGGCCAGTCCGAGCTGCTCTGCGGCAAACTGCGCCGGCGTACCCAACCCTGGCAGATTGGACGGAAAGGCAATCGGCATACGCCAACGTACTTTATCAATCGCGAGTGCCGAGATGGGGGCCAATACACTGGTGGTTATGGCGGCCACTGCGGTCAAGGTGGCGAGTTTTGTTAGCTGTTGTTTTAAGTTCATGCACATTCTCCTCTCGTGGTATTTAAGACGAAGCCGTGATCCAGATCGGATCAAATCCTGCTTCTGTCGGTGGGTTGACGGACGTGCTTGATGCCATTGGTGCCTTGTTAATCATATTTATCTGCATACGCGCCGACGTCCGGATTTCTCAAGTAACATCCATTGTTCATTGAAGCTCATGTAGGCTCACAGCACTCATCTACCAGATACACGATAGACTGGTAAGAAATTCCGCTGTGCTCCGATAGGCCAATTTCACAGGTGCGACTATTGGATACACCACATTCACAATCCGCGGGTATTTGCGACCTGAGTTTTCGTAATGCTGATGCATTCAGTTCTGGCTGGGTGAACCCTCGATCTCCGGCGAATCCGCAGCAGCCCGTTTCCAGCGGCATAAAAACCTCCTTAGCGCACAGCTTCGCCAAGCTAAGCATAGTTTGATCAAGGCCCATCTTGCGGCTGCTACAGGTGACGTGCAATGCCACCGAGCCGCGCTGGCGGACTGGTTTCAAATGCGGCAGCAAAAACGCCGTGATAAAGCCCGCTGGCTCATAGTACCGCAACGGTTTTTCCGTACCTTCGATCATGCGATAGGTACAGGGACTGGTATCGCAAAGTATCGGGTACGCACCCTGCTCACTGGCACTCCATAACCGCTCCTCCAGTTGTTCGAGGCTGGCATTTGCCTGCACCGGCAGGCCCTTGCTCGCCAGTGGCATACCGCAGCAAAGCCCCGCCACCGGCTCAGGATAGATAACCTCAAAACCGGCCTTCCTGAGTAGCGAATGCATGGCAGTATGCAATGAATCCTGATGCTCGGCATGTTTATCCGGCGCCATGGTACGCGTTACGCAGCTGGGATAGTAAACCACCTTGCCGTTGCTTCCCGGTTGCACAGACGATGTGAGGTGTAACTTCCTGGCTGCTCGCGGCATCGACGGGGTCCACAAGGGCAGGCGGTTGCCGCTAATCTTTCTGAGGCCGCTGCTGATATGGCTCAGACTGCGATCTCCAAGCAGATCCTGGGCAACACCCGCCAACCGCAGCCCAGCGCGCGTCAGTGATTCTACGGTGGAAAAATTTCGATTGACCCAGGCAGCAACCTGCCCGGCCCCCGTGCCCTGCCCCTGCTTACGGATCTTCTTCACCAGGCTCCCGGTATCTATGCCCACCGGACAGCGAAGCGCGCAAAGTCCATCCGCCGCACAGGTATCCAATCCCGGATAGCGGAAATCCTCCATCCATCTTTTCAGCACACCCGGACTCGAACCAGAGGCTTGCAATCGGTTGATCTCGCGCCAGGCGATTATCCGTTGCCGGGGGGTCAGGGTGAGATCCCGGGATGGACATATCGCCTCACAGAAACCACACTCGATACATTTATCTACCCCCTCATCCGCCGCGGGAAGTGGCTTCAGATGCTTGAGGTGAATCGCTGAATCCCGGTTCAGGACAACGCCGGGATTGAGCAGGTTGTGTGGGTCGAGCAACCGCTTCAACTCCCACATCAGCGCGTAGGCCTCGCTGCCCCACTCCATCTCCACGAACGGCGCCATATTGCGACCGGTGCCGTGCTCGGCTTTCAGGGATCCCGAAAACTCACCGACTACCATATTGCAGACGTCATCCATCAATCCTTGATAACGCAGAATCTCCGTCTGGCTGCCAAAGTCTTGGGTAAAGACGAAGTGCAGATTTCCCTCCAACGCGTGGCCAAAAATTAGCGCCTCATGATAATTGTATTTTTTGAACAATGCCTGCAACTGGCGTACCGCCGCCGCCAGATCAGGCACTGGAAACGCGACATCCTCAATGATCACGGTGGTCCCCGTGACTCGAACCGCGCCGACCGCAGGGAACAATCCCTTGCGGATATTCCACAACGATTGATACTCCGCCACATCGTAGGTAAACCGAGCAGGCTGTTCCAAGCGAATGCTCCCCAATACCTGCAGGATCTGCTCCACTTGGCGTTGCAGAGCCTGTTGATCTCCGGCCCTGGCATCGACCAGCAGCGCGGCCGCTTCCTCCCCCAAGTCGCTGAGGAAGCTGGGCATCCCCGGCTTGTTTTGCACCGAGCGCAACGCGGCACGGTCCATCAGCTCCACGGCCGTCACCGGCGCCTGCTTCAAGGTCGCCACCGCCCGACAGGCGGTTTCGATATCCGGAAACAGTATGAGTGAAGTGGCCTTACAGGGATGGTCCGGTACCGTGCGGTAACTGATCTCCGAGATAAAACCCAGGGTTCCCTCAGAACCAATCATCAGATGCTGGAGAATATCCAGGGGATCTTCATAGTCCACTAACGCATTCAGGCTGTAACCGGTGGTGTTCTTTAACCGGTATTTGTGCCGGATACGAGCCGCCAATTCATTATTGTCGCGCGTGCGTCGTCCAATGTCGGCCAACTGTTTGAGCATCCCCCCATGGCTCACCTTGAATGCCGCCACGCTCTCTTGCCGTCGGGTGTCCAGCAGCGTCCCATCAGCCAAGATGAGACGCATGCCCGTTAGCGTATGGTAACTGTTCTGTGCGGTGCCACAGCACATGCCACTGGCATTGTTGGCGGCGATACCGCCAATCTTCGCTGCGTTGATGGAGGCCGGATCGGGGCCAATCTTGCGGCCATGGGAGGCCAGGTATTCGTTGGCCCGAGCACCGATCACACCAGGCTGTAGGCTTATTGTCCGGGCATCCTGATCGATCTCATAACCGCACCAGCCATCGCCGGAAAGCATCAATAGCACAGCGTCGGTAATTGCCTGCCCGGAGAGACTGGTGCCCGCGGCTCGAAAGGTGACCGGTACCCGGTGTTTCTGGGCCAATGGGAGTATGCGCTGCATCTCGCGCTCGTTATCCACCTTGACCACCAATTGGGGAATGAGCCGGTAGAAGCTGGCGTCGGAACCATACGCTAGTGTTCGTAACGGATCGTCGATCAGCCGCTCCTCGGGGATAAAAGCATTCAGGTCGCGCTTTAGGTTTTGACAGGATTCCCGCATAACGTAACTAGACCTTTGAGGGGGGCAGACAATCCCCTTGGAACCGGATGTCGGGTATCGGGCACAAGCCGACCATCACGGCTCACTATAGATGACTATAACGAGTACAACAACGAATGGGTTAGACGGCAGTTTCAGCAATACCCAGCCATAGTTATTTTGTCGATTTAACTGCCAAATTGGTCAGGCCACAATATTTGTATACGATATACATTACCCTGTCAAGCAAGATGCTATGATAGATGTATCATCAGCATCAGAGATAAAAAGTTGCAATAACCTGTTTATTATATATATTTAAATCGTACGATTAAGAAACTTCCAATTTTGACTATTTCAAACTAGACTTTTTAAATTGGTAATACCAATACTCGGAACAAGATGGAACAGCAACGGATATCGGACCAAATAGCGGAATCCCTGATGGCCAAGATTGCCGAGGGAGAACTCAAGCCAGGAGAACGCTTGCCTGCCGAGCGAGCGTTGGCCAGTCGCTTGGGCGTGTCCCGCCCATCGCTGCGGGAAGCCATTCAAAAACTCAACAGCAAAGGGCTGCTGGAGACCCGCCGTGGCGGTGGCACCTATATACGCGAGGGGATCGAACCTTCATTCGTCGACCCCCTGCTGGCAATATTGAAGGAACTGCCGGAGTCCCGATTTGATGTGCTGGAGATCCGACACGCCCTGGAGGGCAGCGCCGCTTACTATGCCGCACTGCGCAGCAGTGAGAGCGACAAGGCAAATATTCGGCGGAAATTCGAAACCATGATCGGCAAGCACGGCATCGGCGACCCGATGGATGAGGCACGTGCCGACGCGGAGTTCCATCTCTCAATCGTGGAGGCGTCTCATAATCTGGTACTGCTGCATGTGATGCGGGGACTGTTCACGCTGCTAATGAGCAGTATCAGCCACAATCTGGAAAAGCTTTACACGCTACCCAGGGTATTTCAGCCGCTTAGCAACCAGCACCGGCGTCTGATGGAAGCGGTCTTGGAGGGCGACCCGGAACGTGCCCGGCAAGCCGCTCAGGCGCATCTCACTTTCGTCGAGGAATCGTTGCAGCAGATATTTCGCCAATTGGCAAGCAACCGGGAACATCTGCGAGAACTTAACTGAGCCAAGTATCTTTCACAACGGAGCGCGCATGAGCCTGCGAACAACCTATCCGGACCCTCCCAAGCAAGTCTATTTCTTCGGCACTTGCCTGGTTGACATGTTTTATCCCGAAGCGGGATTGGCGGGCATGGAGTTGATCCGTCGGGAGGGAATAACAGTGATTTTTCCCCAAGACCAGACCTGCTGCGGACAGCCCGCCTACAACTCGGGCACGCGGGCCGATGCGACGAAGATCGCCAAGCAGGTCATCCGCGCCTTCGAGTCCTTCGACTATATCGTCGCGCCTTCGGGTTCCTGCGCCGGGATGCTGAAGAAGCACTA
>JAGRGP010000055.1 GCA_020445415.1 Gammaproteobacteria bacterium
GCCCTTTCCGCCCATTTGGCTGCTTCTTCCTCCCAGCCATCCATGCGGACATAGGGGTTCATACGGGGCCGGCTGATCATGTTGGGATCGATCTCCAGGCCCACGCCCTCCAGAAAGTTGGTCAGACCGATGCGTTCGATCATCTCCCCGGTACGCTCGTGTTCCAGGGCGTTCTCGGCGAAAAAGTCCAAGATCTCCGTGGCCAACTCCTCCAGCCACTCAAAGTCCTCGTCCTCATCCATCTTGTGAAAAGGCACGATCACCGTCCCCATCAAATCGCCAATCTTCAGGGTGCGCTTACCTCCGCACAAAATGGTCACGCCCTTGTCATCCCCCGGCGACAGCGCCTTGGTCATGACGTTGATGCAGTGCATGCAACGCACGCAGTTACCATTGTCCACCGCCAGCGTATCATCGTCGTTCAGCGACAACGCCTGGGTCGGACAGCGGGTGATCACATTGTCGATCACATACTTGCGTCCCTTGCGCTCCACAAACGCCTTGACCTCTTCCTGGTCCACCTTCATATCGTCACGCCAGGTGCCGATCACCGCCAGATCCGCCCGCTGCACCGAGTTCATGCAGTCGTTCGGGCAACCCGACACCTTGTACTTGAACTTGTAGGGCAACGCCGGCCGGTGCATGTCGTCCAAGGCATTGTTCACCAGCGTGCGCATGGTGCGGCCCTCGTCAAAACAGGATTGCTCGCAACGCGCCGCTCCTACGCAGGACATCCCCGTGCGCACCGCCGGACCCGCGCCGCCCAGGTCAAAGCCCGCTTCGTTGATCTCGTCAAATGCCTTTTGCACATTTTCCGTGGAACAGCCCTGGAACATGATGTCCCCAGACTGACCGTGAAAAGCGATCAGGCCCGAACCGTATTTCTCCCAAATATCGCAGAGCTTCCTCAGCGTGCCAGTATCGTAGTGCATCCCCGGAGGTGGCATTACCCGCAGGGTGTGGAACTCCGCCGCCGCCGGAAACAGCGGCTTGCCCTCTTTCTTCAGCTCCGTGAAGCGCGGAATGATACCGCCGCCGTAGCCAATGACCCCCACCGTGCCTCCTTTCCAGTAGCCCTTGCGGGTTTCGTACGAGGTCTCCAGTTGCCCCAGCAGGTCAACCATCATGTCATTGTCTTTCGCCAGCCGCTTCAGCCCGCTCACAAAACTTGGCCAGGGACCACTCTCCAACTGGTCAAGCATGGGTGTGTCATGCATCGGTTTCGCCATTGTTTCCCTCCCAATTAGGGTTATGATCGTGGGCTTCCTTGTCGGCCAACGCATCGCTTCAAAAATCCCACGTGAAGCGATCGGGATGGCACACAACAGTCACCCTGGAATCGCATACCTCTCCACCGGCGGTTCTTTGCCGCCTAAAATATAAATATTGGGAGCATTTTAGGATTTCCTTATGCAGCACAATATCCCGCTAATGGGGGGGTACCCAACCAAGAACGTATATCTACAAAGAGATATATAAAAAAGTCATAATATATGAATTTTAATTTTTACTTTATGATATATTACATTACAAACAAATAGATGAGAATGTATTCGAGTATTTAGGTGAATAAATCACTCTAACCTATTGACGCAATGCAGCATAAAAATAGTGGAGTAAGGCTTGCTCGTTTTACTAAAGTTGGGGTTCAATATTAAAGACTCAGTATTTTAGTCGGTTATTAGTGCGGCGTAGATCCTGGGGACGAGATGGCCCGAGCCGCCTAGAAACATGATCTACGGTACTCCGATGGCCGCGATAAAGTGTTAACCAACGACGGAATCGAAATCAGGAGTAGCAGTTATGCTCTACTTAAGTGAAGTGTTGATGCAGAGCCCCGAAATAGCGTCGTTTGAACAGCTAGTGGAAAAAGTAAGAGAGCGCTCCAGGTCAGAGCGGTTCTTTCGAATTGATGTTAAACCCCCCTTTCAGGATACCCCTGAGAACTGGGAAGATAGGCTGGAAGCGGCCTTTACCTAAGGTAATCAACTGTGAAGTATCTGCAAACAAGTCTGCATGTTGGTGACAACGACTGCGCTAGCGATGCCTTGCGCCCGGAACAGCTCGCAGCCATTCACGTCCGGGAACTGCAACAAAAGATTGATGAACTGGCGCCCGATGCACCTCCTGATAGCCGCCTACGCCTTACACTGGAGTACTGTTATGCCCTGCTTGAGGGCCATCTCTTCAGGGAAGCCTGGGAATCTGCCAGACAAGCGTTGGATACCGCGGTATCGGAAGGTCTCTGGACGCAGGGTGTCGAAGCTTGCGACATTATGTTTCAAAGCGAACAAGAGCAGTCAATCAAGGCACTGGCCCACGGCATCTGGCTGGGAGTCACCTTCCCCGTCGATCCCGAGCTGAGTGTCGCCATGCTTCAGCATCTGATCGATGAATCACCGGACCGCTCGGACGGTGCTGCGGTTTCCGCTGCCGTAGCCTGTTATCTGGTGGATTTGCGAGCCACGGGAAATCAGCGGGACGAGCTGGTGTTTTTCACCCAACAAATGCTGGGGCAGGTGGCCCGACGCCACAGCCAGGTCGAAGACCAAGAGATTTTTGAGTTTTGGATGCAGCAACTTGAACTGGACAACCCCGACAAGTTTCTTCCCCGGTTGGCCAAGGTCCTAAACCTGTTGACCGAGGGCGATTGGTGGTTCGACCGCGACCGATTGAGAGCGCAGATTCCGGAGTAACGATGTATTGGGAAGAAGATGACAATGAGGAACAGTTCCTGGTCCCAGACGATGTCATGGACCTTTTGTTCCAGATCGATTGCCCTGCTCTGCCGGTGGATCATGCCTGGCCCCTAAGCAGGGAAATCCAACAGGTGCTTCCCTGGTTCGAGGAAGAGCCCAAAGCGGGGCTACACCTCATCCATGGAGCGGAATCCGGCAACGGCTGGGAGCGGCCACAGGCTGCCGATGACCTGCTGATGCTATCCCGTCGGGTTAAACTCGAACTCAGGCTTCCCCGGCATCGCATTCCAGACGGGGAAATGCTATCGGGTGCAACACTGGATGTGGCGGGCTACAAACTGGTTGTGGGAAAACCGAAGACACGCCGGTTGAGCATGACAAATTTTCTATACTCCCGGTACGTGGCGGCAGATAAAGATTGGAGTGAAGACGATTTTATGTCCTGGGCCGTTCAGGAACTCCAGGATACTGGCGTGCGTTTTCGCAAGGCACTTTGTGGCAAAGCAGCGCGATTTAACACACCCAACGGTACGCTGCACACCAAGAGCCTGATGATTGCCGACCTTTCCTACGAGGATGCCGTTACCCTCCAGGAATCGGGGATTGGTCCCCATCGTACCATGGGCTGCGGGCTCTTCATCCCCCAGAAATCGTTTTAAGGCAAGCCCAAAAATATCTTGTTGATGGAGAGGTTCTAATTTTTTTCAACCGCTTATAACATGAGTCCGGTTATTTACCGCTGGTGGCGATTCGAACCGGTAAGTCGAAGATGAAGAAGGAGAGGTCAGCATGTCATACGAAGTGAATGAGAACGGCTATCTAGTCAATCTGGAAGACTGGAATGAGGAAGTTGCCAAGGAGATTGCCGAACAGGAAGGTATCGCCCTGTCGGAGAAAGCGTGGGACGTTATCAATTACCTGCGGGACGAATACTTCAACAATAACGGCAATCAACCCAATGAACGACATATGGTGAAGCACTTCAAATCTACTTGGACCGACCTGGACAAAGTGGATGCGAAGTCGCTCTACGAGCACTTTCCCAAAGGGCCGGCCAAACAGGCTGGCAAGATCGCCGGGCTCCCGGAAACCAAACGCAAGGGTGGATATTAAATCGATATCGGTACATAACGGTTGGGCGAATTAACCGCCCAACCGTTGAACCCCGTGGTACGCTTATCTAAGGCTATACCTCACTCCATAAGCGGAACAGATTAACAAATGACCGGTCCACCTGGTGAGTTGATTCCGCCTCGGGAGATGCCTGCAGCAGGTGTTCCCGGGCGCGGTTGAGTTCAAACAATAGTTCACGTTTTGCGGGGTCACGCACCAAACTCTGAATCCACAACAACGCCACTACCCGTTCTCCGGAGGTCACCTCGGCAACCCGATGCAGACTCGATGACGGATAGATAACACCATGCCCTGCCGCAAGTTTTACATATTGGTTACCAAACGGGGTTCGAATGACGAGCTCCCCACCCTCGTAGCTTTCCGGATCCCGCAGAAATACCGTCATGGAAATATCGCTGCGTAACTTTGGACCTGACCTTCCCATAATCGGGTCATCCACATGATCACCATAGTTCATGCCCGGCTGATAACGAGCAAAAATGGGCTCGGATATTTGCAGCGGAAAGGCGGCGCCATTGAATGCCGCGTTGTGGGATAAGCTGCTTACCAGAATCCGCACCAACAATTCCATCGGCCCTGGTGTTTTTTTCAGCTCTTGATTGTATTTCACCCGGCGCGCGGCCGCGCCGGCGGAAAGCTTTCCATCCACGAACTCCGATTGACCTAGGATTTGGTCGATCTTATCCAGTTGGGCGCGGTTGAGAATTCCGGGAATTTCCACCAGCATGCTACGTCTCCGCCACCGCTGCCTGTTTCAGTAATCGCTCCAACAATCCTTCACTGACTGGATAATCCAAGGCACCGAGAATCGGATGGCGCTGCATAACCTTTTCCAGCCTTGGCCGGTGAGCTTTCTCGATAAAGACGATCACCCGGGCATGGGCTGCAAATCTCTGTAGGGCGGCGAAGAGCGACTCCAAGTTACTCACACGATCCCGCAGTTCAGGGTCGAAATGAAACTCAGCAACCACGATAGCGGGCTGATTCTTTTTCAGCCACGCCTGAGCCTGGCGTACGGAGTGGACCTTCTCCGGCACAAAACCCAGACGCCGGTACAGGCCAGAAAAATCCGGATACCCACCCAATTCGATAATCGACAGCAACTTTGGCGATGACATGCCGAACCCTTCTCACTACTAACGCCATGTACGCCACCCTTTGGTAGCGCCAAACTCGAAACTGACTGAATTGTACTTCACCCACTTTGTCTTAAGCCAGACCGCACCCAGGAAGGTCGGACACCGCAAATGCCGTGCATTGACGAATCATGTTTTCATTCCCCTTGTTGTCGAACAGTAGGTCAACCCGAGTGGGATATACTATCGGTTGGTCAAACTGGCCATAATTTATTGCCGTCCGCCCACTATGACTGGTGACCCGCCATGAAACTCAACATTGTCATCGACAGCTACTCGATGGATTTAGATATCCCCGGAAACTTCCTTACCCAGTCTATCGAGACCTTTCAACGCCTCGATAGAGACATGGATCAGGGCGTTCAGTTCGGTCGTGAATGGCTGGACCACCCAGATCAGCAACAACGTTGCCAAGTCGCGGCAAATAAGCTGTTAACCGCGCTGGAAACCGACAACCATCAGCTGGCGCTGCTTAGCGCCGGATACATCGTCCACAGAATGCCCGGCGTGCACCGAGTCAGGATCGACAATTCGGGGGAAATGCTCGGCACAGTTTTCGAATAATCTGGACGGGCACGCTCGCGACCCGTACTTCCAACGCCTCGGCCTCACCGGCCGGTCGTAATGTGCTGGGCCTTTCCGGAGGCTAAAGACGATGATCCTCCGCCAAGCGCGCGACGGGTTCCGCGGCCTGCGGCCCATACTGCTCATGCAATTCAAGCATGGATCGCACCATCCAGGTCCAGTGTTCCCGACCTACCTCCGCAGCCCTGACAAGATGGTCGAGTTCTCCGCTGGCCAACCATAAATCGTAGGCCTGCCGCAAATGGGGAAAAAGCATTTTCCGCATGGCGCTTAGGTTACCTACGTAAAAATGGAGCGCGGGTGTGTCAGCCGCTTCCGCCAGCTTGGGTATGGTTACAATGCAATCCGCAAGGTGATCGCGGGCCGCACGAGCGGCGAGCTCTCCAGGTGTTCGCCCAAGGTCCAGCAACATCCGCTCCCATCGTTCGCCCAGTAGCTTCCCGGCTTGGCGTTCGCCCTGCTCGTGCAGTACCACGATATCGATCTCATGATCTGTCATCCGCTCCAGAGAGCCTTCGAGGTCGTTGTTAAAATCGTAACAGGCAAACGCCCTTCCCAAGGGATTATCCGGCTTGCTCCAGCGCCAGTTTTCTAGTTTCTCCCAAAGTAAGCGCCGCAGGGATTCTCGGCGCACATAGATCGTATCACCGCGGGTCATGGCCGGAGGTGAGGCAAGGTCCCGGGCGAGTTCCCGGCCGACAACAAACAGCACATGATCGGTGTGCCGCTCACGGCGCTCCAGCTCTCCCAGGAAAAAATGCGGTCTGCCATAATTCCCGAGTCCGCCACTGTAAACCAGACCAAACTCATCCAGCGCCGCATTGATCGGGGCATCCTCCAGGGGATCCAACTGCCGGCCCGTCACCTTGACCGGTTGAAAATCCCACCCCTCCATACCGGCCCAAAGCTCCTCCCGTTCCGCCAACCAGGTGCCTACCTCTTCGTTACCAAGCCGAGCGGAAAATCCAAGTCCTTTCTCCCATCGAAAATACTCGCGCATCTTCATGAGATAGGTGCACATACCGTACTCGGTGCCATGTCTAGCATCCGAGATATGGCAGTTAACCTGGACACTGGCAGAAACTTCTTCGATAACCCACTTATCCATCTCAAACACCGCCTGGCCGGGCCACTAACCGGACTATTTCCGAGCGAATTTATAAGTTATTCTAATATGCTGAAGTGTGGCTGCCAATCCCGGCAGTCAAGCACCGCGAATTGAGGAGTAGTGAAGTGGCACTTCGTATCAAGAGCCAATGGTATAATGAAGACAGTGAACGCTCGCTGGAAGAGATAGCGGGGGCACTTGCGTTTAACGGATGGAAGATCGCGATGGAGCGGGCGATCAACTTGCATGGTGAACATTTCGTGTATTCGGATGATCAGCAACGGTTGGACGTAATCGCCGAATATCTGATCTTTCAGACCCAGCTTGTAGACCGCATGGTACATGGAAACTTGGATAGCGAGCGCCGCCGTGCCCTGGTAACAGCGCTCGCTCTGCGCCTCGCTGACCACATGGAGGAAAACAGTCAGGACCTGCTCGGGCCAGGGGAGCACCGCTCCCGGTTCATCAACCGCTTGAATCGGCGATCCGCGGACTACTCGGAACTCGGTTTTGGAGAGCAGGGGCCGAGTTACCCATTCATGCGGCACTTGGGATACGAGATTCAGCAGCTGATGGGGCCGAGTCAGGAAAACCGTTGGGTGATCGACCAAGTCATGGATATCGATGGCCCGGAAATATACAAACAGCTAAAACGCGTGCTACGCAACCTTTTTATGTAGGTAAGTGTCGTGCAATGTGACCTGTCAGGCTCCATATTGTAACCTGCCGGTACACCCCGACTCCCTCCGGCTGAGATCACGAGCCCGAGCTCCCAATTCTTGGCATGCCCAAGTACGATGATGGGAAAGGGCGCACCGGTTTTGAGAATCCTTCCCGGTCGTGGCGGAGGCCGTCTTACACCAGGGTTGGCCAGTTGAGTAACTGGTTATGCTAGCAATATATTAAACTTGGAGATGTAATGCGCCCCACCCAGTTGCTAACCGTTCTCGACCTCGAATGGAAAAGTACCCGCGAGGGTCACCACACGCCCGTGATGTTGTGGGGACCCCCCGGTGTGGGAAAATCTCAATTGGTAGCCCAGGTTGCAGCGAGACATGAAATCCCGGTAATCGATATCAGGCTCTCGCAGATGGAACCTAGTGACCTGCGCGGAATTCCGTTCCGCACGGGTGACCGAGTGGAATGGGCGATCCCCGCACTGCTTCCGGACCCCCAACGGCAAGGACCGGAAGGAATTCTTTTTCTCGATGAGATCACCTCGGCCCCCCCCGCGGTATCCGCCGCCGCCTATCAGCTGATCCTCGATCGCAGGCTGGGCGAATACCAGGTGCCTCAACGCTGGGCGATCTTCGCGGCGGGAAACCGGCAAGGGGATCGAGGTGTAACTTATACAATGCCGGCGCCCCTCGCAAATCGCTTCTCGCACTTCGAGCTGGAGACGCACCTAGACGACTGGGTAGCTTGGGCCTATCTAAATCAGATCGACGAGCGAATCATCGGCTTTCTGCGTTTTCGGCCTGAACTGCTGTTCGACTTCGATCCCGCACACAACCCGGTGGCTTTCCCCACACCCCGTTCCTGGGAGTTTGCCCACCGGGGGCTGCAGAAATTCTCTGCCCATCCTCAATTGTTGCAAGGCGCCCTGCAGGCCTGCGTGGGACCCGCCGCCGGAGTAGAGCTGCATGCCTTCGTGAATAGTCTCGACCAAATGCCCGACCTTGACGCCATCGTTGCCGGGGAAACGTTCAATGTACCCAGCGAAATCGACCTCCAGTATGCTGTTGCGGCTGCCTTGGTAGGGCGTGCGATCCGAGCCCGGGGGAGCCCTGAGCAAAAACAGGCCATAGGTAACATCCTGGTGTACGCCGGCCACTTCCCCCAGCGCGAGATGGGGGTAATGCTGGTGTCCGACCTGCATCGCGCTATCGGAGGCATCCTGTTCGAGGTTCCCCAGTTTGCCGACTGGGCACAATCCATATCCGACGTCATGTTGTTCGAATGAGCGGCCGGCTATCAACTCCCCATCGGATCACGGTGAAACTGCCATCTCGCGGGCAGAGAGCGGAAACCTGAACGTGGCGCGGGTTTCCATCGACACCAAGCTGGCAGCGGCTCGCACCCGGCTGATTCTCGACAAGCCCTTTCTGGGAGCGTTGGTGCTCCGGCTCCCCATGGAGGCGGTCGAATCCGATTGGTGCCCCACCACGGCCACCGACGCCCGCCGTTTCTACTACAACAGCGCCTATATCGATGCCCTATCGCTGGATGAAACGCAGTTTGTTCTGGCTCACGAGGCCCTTCATTGCGCCCTCTCCCATTTTGCTCGCCGCCAACACCGGACACGTCATCGCTGGGACCTCGCGTGTGACTATGCCATCAATCCATTGTTAGTTGATGACGGCCTTACCGCACCTCCCGGCAGTTTGCTGCTAAACCAGTTCCGGGGCATGACAGCGGAAGAGATTTATCCGTTATTGGACGAGTTTGAGGATCAAGAAACCCTCGACAACCATGCCTATGACAGCACCAATCCTACTCAGGGCAGTGGTCAACACCAAAACCAGGAGTCGCGCTCGACTCCGAATTCGGAGGCTAGGGAGAGCGAAGGTCAGCCCTCTTCCAGCACCTCGTCCGGTGAACCAACCTCGGAGCCAAAGCCGCTGACACCTGACGAACGCGAGACGCTGTCGGTGCAGTGGCAGCAACGCTTGGCGGGAGCGGCACAACAAGCGCTACAAGCAGGGAAGCTGGGTGGCGCACTGGCACGGATGATCGACCATCTATTACAACCCCAGCTGCCTTGGCGCATGCTCTTGGCCCGTTATCTCAGCAGCAATGCGAGAGACGACTACAGCTTTATGCGACCGTCGCGGCGTGAGGGTGATTTCATCCTGCCCAGTCTTAGGAGCCACCAGATCGAGCTTGTGGTAGCCCTCGACACCAGTGGTTCGATTGGCGACAATGATTTCGAACAGTTTCTCAGCGAAATCGATGCCCTGAAAGGGCAGTTGCGTGCCCGGGTAACACTATTGGCCTGCGACGCGGCCCTAGCGGAAGGTAGCCCCTGGGTGTTTGAAGCCTGGGAGCCGTTACGCCTCCCCAGTGACTTCCGAGGGGGTGGTGGGACGCAATTTTCACCGGTTTTTGATTGGGTTGAAAGCCAAACCATGCAACCGGATACACTGGTGTACTTTACGGATGCGGAAGGCCGGTTTCCCGACAGCGAGCCTCACTATCCGGTCATCTGGCTGGTAAAAGGCAAAGCGAAGGTCCCCTGGGGGCAACGAATTCAACTGAACTAATCCGCGGATTTCCGGTCTCCAAACCCATGGCAAATACGATTCACAATTGCTGGCTCATGCGCCTTAGGCCCACGTGGCTGGTAGCGTTAGTTGTCTATTCCCTAGCCTTCGCAACACCCGGATACGCCGACAATCTGGCGCTTCCTGAGATTGGTGATCCTTCCGGTAATCTCATTAGTCCGTCTCAAGAACGCCGCTTCGGCCAAGCCTTTATGCGCAGCGTACGGGCCACCCAGCCGGTGGTCACCGATCCATGGATGGCCAGTTACATACAATCCCTGGGAAATCAGCTGGTGAACAACAGCAACGCCGGCGGTCGCAGCTTTCATTTCTTTCTTATTGACGAGCCACAGCTCAACGCCTTCGCCGGGCCAGGAGGTTACATCGGCGTCTATACCGGCCTGATTACCACAACAGAGACAGAGAGCGAATTGGCATCAGTCATAGCTCACGAAATTGCCCATGTTACCCAGAATCATTTGCTCAGGACCTTCGATGCGGTACAGCGCATGAGCCTCCCGGTCGCGGCACTTGCAATTGCCGCGCTGGTTATCGGGTCCGCGCTAGACCATCCGGAGGCCGGAGTCGCTACCGCAAGCGGGCTGCAGGCCGGTCTGGCGCAACGCCAGATCAACTTTACCCGGTCGAATGAGCAGGAGGCGGACAGTATTGGCATCGACACCCTGGCGAACAGCGGCTTTGACCCCCAATCCATGCCTGTGTTCTTCGAGCGTATGGGGCAAGCGACCCGGCTCTACGACGATGGCCGCCTGCCTGAGTTTCTGCGCACCCACCCGGTAACTACCAATCGGATCGCGGACGCCCGGGGCAGAGCAGGCAACTATCCCTATCGTCAAAGACCGGATAGCCTCGACTACCATCTATTGCGCGCCATTCTGAAAAACCGGCAATTCAACAACAGTAAAGACTCGGTCAAGTACTTTCGGGAGACCCTCGCCAGCCATCGTTACCGTAACGAAGAGGCCCAGCGATTCGGTTATGTCCTGGCATTGATTGACGATCGCCAATATACAAAAGCCTCTGATCTACTAAAGAGTTTGTTGTTACAGCGGCCGGAACAGATCGCCTACATCATTACCCAGGCGCAGCTCCTGAATAAGTCGGGAAAACCCGGGGAGGGAGCACAAACGCTAAAAGATGGGCTGGACCTCTATCCCGGCAACTACCCGCTTACCATTTACTATGCAGAATCACTGTTAGATCTCGGCAAGTCTCGAGAGGCTCTCGAACTACTGGAAAAGCAACTGCGTGCCCGTCCCGAGGATGAAGCCGTACTTCGATTGCTGGCCAAGGCTGCTGGGGATTCCGGACAAATTTCCCTGGGGCATGAGTATTTGGCTGAGTATTACTACCAAACCGGATCACTCGAAGCAGCGGTGCAGCAACTGCGCATTGCACTAAAAAATAGTGCGGATGACTATTACATGGATGCCCGTATTACGGCACGACTACGGACTATGGAGGAAGAGTTAGCTGACCTTAAGAAGCGCTCGGAGTAACCAGGTGGTATCAGTTCCAAAAGGCACCGGCACCGTTGTGACGGCTCAGACACCCACACATCGGAGACTTGCCATATCGCTGTCATCCGGTATGCTAATGTCAACACCCGCTTGTGCTAACCAACCCATCTGACTTTTACACAATTACGAAACGGTCTACTGAATACGGCAAGTGTCGGCATGGACACGACTCGCCGGAGACGGGAGGTACAAAACAATAGTAAGAATTGAGAGACAGGCCGGAAGTAAAAACCCATTTAGCTATTCCGGCCGGAATACACAATGACAATATCATGCTCAATTTAAACAACCAGGAGTGAAATGATGGAAACTGACGTTAAACGAAGAATCATGTTGAAGGGCTCGCTGGCGGTGGGAGTTCTGGGGGTAGCGGCGGGGGCTGGCTTGTTGACTCCCAGAGTGGTGTTGGCAGCCTGGCCGAAGGAGGCGTTTGCGGCCAAGATGATGCCGGAGATGCTGCAGGCCCTGTTGGGCAGTGATAGTGCCCAAGAGAGCGGCGAGATCAAGATCAAGGCGCCGGATATTGCCGAGAATGGCGCGGTGGTGCCCATTACCGTATCCACGGAACTGGCCGGTGCCTCGTCTATCGCGGTGATCGCGGTCAACAACCCGGCGCCGCTGGTAGCCAGTTATGAACTGGGCGAAGGGACCGAGGGGTTTGTTTCGACCCGCATCAAGATGGGTAAGAGCGGCGACGTGGTTGCGGTAGTCAAGGCGGATGGCAAACTGTACAGCGCCAAGAAGGAGGTGAAGGTCACCATCGGCGGTTGCGGAGGCTAAGCCGGGGAGGGAATTTTGTATCCGGTGAACTCCCGGCCCAGGGCCGGACAGGTTTGATATTCGAGAATTCAGAGGAAAGCAACAATGGCGAAGAAATCCATCAAGATCAGGGCTAGCCTGAAAGATGACGTGACCACGGTAAAGGCATTGATGACCCATCCCATGGAGACCGGCGCCCGCAAGGATAAGAAGAGCGGCGAGACGATTCCGGCCCATTTCATCCAGGAAGTGACCTGTGAATCGGGAGGCAAGAATCTACTGACCGCTTATTGGAGCGGAGGTGTTTCCCAGAACCCTTACCTCTCCTTCAAATTCAAGGGAGGTAACAAAGGGGACAAATTGACCCTCAGCTGGGTGGACAACAAGGGAGAATCAGATTCCGCAGAGGTCGAAATCGGCTAGCGAGTGGCAGTGCCCGATTCCTGGCCTGCTCTCGGTCTTCGAGAGCAGGCGCCCTTTGCCACCACCGCCAGCAGCAACATGCAGAACGACAGTCAGATTACGCTCTTCACCCCGACTGCTTGTTTTCCTCGTCAGTATCGAAAACAAAATCCAAATCATCGTCAAGTGCGACCAGTTCATCACCTAGGTCCGACTCGTCCAAAGGTTCGGCTAAGTCCGGGCCAGGCTCTTGAAGCTCATCCGAGATCATATCAAATTCCTCATGTAGCTCCGCCAGCAGCTGCTCATTGTCGGCAGTCTCGTCCGGATGATCGTCTGTTTCTGGTTTCGGTTGAGCGGCGGCTGGTTGATCTTGGATTGCGGCAAGCTCAGGCTCAGTCTCAAGGTCATCCGCTTGTTCCGCGTTGCTAACCCATTCCCCTTGGTCGAGTGATGCGTGAGGTCCATCACCATCCTGGGTCAAAATACCCCCATCCGGCGACATTACCCCAGACACAGCTCCCACCTTATCGCTAGGCACTGACGGCGCCTCCGGCTCGTTGGAACTATCCACCCCCTGGGAGTCACTGGGCTGATCTTCTCGATTGCCGCCACCATACATGGAAGAATATTCATTGAGCATACGCCCCATCGTCTCCATGGTGACGCCAAGCTCAGTCTTTAACCGCTCATTTTCATCGCGAAGATGCTCCAGATCCGCTGTCTGGTCATCCTGAACCGACTTGTCCCCGGGTGCCGGAATCGGTAGTTTCCGGTAAGGGGCAAGCGTGGCTTCAACCACGGTATTGATATTCGCAAGCGCGCTTGCATCCCTTCTCAGGTAGAGATTGATCAATGCCTGGTAAAGGCGCTTCTCTTCTCGTCCCATTTCATCGGCAACCGCTTCCGCAGTTTCCGGAGGGAGGAAATAGCACTGCTGCAAAAGCTCACGCGTCTCATTGTGCCGACGTTCATCATCATCTTTAATTCGCGAAATCAGCCCCCGTACCGCCGCTCGCTCCCTACGCTTTCTGACCATGGACAAAGCCACAATCACCAGCAGTACCACCAAGCATACCAGCAGTGTCTCCACGAAAAAGAGTAACAACAGCGTATTGATCTCAGTCACTCTTTGACTCCTCGATTTTCAGTCCCGTCCCGATCAAGGCTACCTCATTCTTTAGCTTTCTGCGTAACAGCCAAAATGTGAGCGACGCGGCGATGAGCACCAACAAATTGACCCCCCCAAATACCAGTGCCATATCGACCCATGACTCGTCCGGCGCATCGGTGCTGGGCACAGCGGGCTTGACTTCCGCCTCCAAGGGCGATGGAGGTGGAGGGGGTGGAAGCCTCCTGCCTTGGATGGAAACCGGATCCAGCTTCACATCCAGAGGGCTTCCCGACAAGGCAACGGCAATCAGATGAAGATGCAGCCGCCAATCGCCCGTTAATGCGGACGGGTCTACTACGACCTGCCACTCTTGCCCATCCACTGTAGGGGTAACTGGCCTGACTTCGCTCGTCCTCCCTTCCGGAATCAGCTCTGCGGCCAAACGAAAAGAATCCGGCTGCAGCAGTTGATTTTCGATCCTTAAGTTGATCTTAACCGCTCCGTCCTGGCCATCTCCGTAGTCGGTGTCCCAATCAAACCAGGGAAGGAGTTCGAAAGTCTGTTTCTGTTGCCGTTGAAAAGTTCGGCCTTCCGCGCTCAGGGTCAGTTCCACCAGCCCCGGCTCTAGCTGGTTAGCACCAACGCCCAGGGTAAACTGCCCGTCACCTGCAGTTTGATCCCCGCGCTGTCCGTCATCAAACAACGGCTGCGGCTCCTTCGTCCCTTGCCGGTCCTTTTCCACCGCCTGCAGATTAATGAGTTCCAAAAATGAGCTGCTGGTAATCGGTTCTCCGTCCTCCGAGAAATGCACCAACAGCGGCAACTGCTCGCCCACTACCATCCGGCCGGGGAGCTCGGTACTGTGCATCCTGAGATCTGTTACTACCAGCACTCGGTTATCCGGATCGAGATCGGCAAGGATTTGCCACTCTCCGGATTGTGGCTTCGAAATAGTGAGTAGGTCGTATCCCTCATCACGGTGCCAATTTACATTGGCGGGCGCCTCCGCGGACCCGAAAGTCTGCCCGGTCGGATCGGTTACCTGGCTCGGCGGCGCGCCGTCGGCACGAAAGATCAACAGCGTTGCCTCGTCGATGCTCTCATCAAGTTGAAACCGGTTATCCACCAACGGAACCGCATCGGGACGCCCGACTTTTTCGAACAAACGCATAAAGACCCGTTGTAGTTTGTCCGCACTATCCACCTGTTCGTACCAGCCATCGGTCTCCACCGAAAGGAGTCTCATTAACTGGTGATCCGCCCTCTCGGACAAAGCAATGGTGTGCACTCGAACGCCGTATTTCTGTAACCGGGATAACAACTCACTCGCAATCCGATCTCGGGAAGCGGCACTCTCCGTGGCTTGTTTCGATACATCGACCATGCCGTCGGTTAACAATATTAGATGGCGTATCCCCTGAGATGAATGCTCCTCCCAATCTGCCGTCGACCGGCGTAACGCCTCCTCGATGTCGGTAAATTGCCCCCGTGAATGAATCTCTGCCGCTCCCTTGCGCGCCTTTTCTCGCCACGCTTCATCCACCGTGCCCAGGGGCACCTGCATATTCACATACTGACCGAAGGTCCAAATTCCAGCGCGCGACTCGGCCGGCAACAGCTCCACTAACAGCCGCAATGCCGGGCGCCTGAGGTAGGCTGGGTCGTTCTGTTTCATGCTACCCGAGATATCGATCAATACCCGGGTATCCAACAAAGCCTGTTCCGGCGACCCGGCGACAGATGTTATCACCGGTGACAGCAGCAGCATGACTCCAACAGATAAGGCAGATAGCAAACGGTAGTACACGGACAAGTGTCTCCAGCGGGCCTCAGGGCCAGTAACTGGTTTAACGGCCGAAGAATAAAAAGACTTTAGGTAAGCGGCTGCTTGTAGGGAGACCGCCCACCATCCGGGCGGATTGAGAATCGTTTATAGCTCCACTGGTATTGCTCGGGGCACCGCCGGACACAGTTTTCGACCCCCTTATTCAGGGCAGTCGCCGCAACGACGGGATCATCCGCCCCTATACCCTCCGGTGCCGGCAGAAAATGGATTGAGTAACCACCGGCCCAGGGGAGGCGCTGGCTGTATCCGAACAAGACCGGGGCTCCGGTCTTTTGTGCCAAGCGGTTGATCAACACCATGGTGAGGGCGGGATAACCGAAGAAGGGGGCAAATACTCCCGCCCGCTTTGATGAACGAGGCTGCTGATCAGGAAGAATGATAACCATTTCATTTCTCCCCAATGCCCGGTATAGCGCCTTGACACCCTGAGGGGTAGTCGGCACCAGGGTTGCTCCTCCCCGTCCCCGACCCGCTTTAATGAGGTTTTCCAATACCTCTTCACGTGGCGGCCGGTAAAGTGCGGTCACCGGTGTCTCACGGGCCAAGTAATGGATCCCAAGTTCCCAGGATCCGATGTGCGGCGCGGCCAAGATAAGGCCTTTTCCCTGGCCAAGCAGCTCTTCAGGAGTTACTCGGCCTTCCCTGCCGATCACCCGCTTTACCAATACCTCGGGCTTTCCCAACCAGATACCGGGCATTTCCATCAATGTTTTGGCGTTCTCTATCAGGCAACGCCGAACCAGACGCCTACGGGCGGCGCGCGTCAATTCAGGCAAACACAGATCGATATTGATCCTTGCCTGGCGCCGCTCTCGATTGGGAATAAGGAAAAACCACAGTCCTAAAACATAACCCATGACATGGGCGGCTGCGAGGGGGAAGCGCGCCAAGAGCCTGACGACGCATAAAATCATTGTACTTCTCATAAGTTATATTTATATTTTACTTGTTTCACGGCTACTATATTCCATTATCTTCGGTAAGAGGGCATTGGGATACCGGAATCCATGGCAGCCCATTGTTGAGGTAATCAATCCGCTTGCCACCGGTATTCCCAAATCCCTACCGGAAAATCCAAAGTATAGAAACTGGGGCCACGAATGGAATCCCGCTAACTCCATTCCGGTTTCCCATGAGCCAATGTAACCATAAGCTATTCATCTAGTTGGAGGGACGGTGGTATGAGTAACAAAGAGCCAATTGCACTGACGCCACACCAAGCGTTGCAGCTGATGGAAGACGATCCCCGCTCGGTACTGGTCGATATCCGCTCTAGTATGGAATTCCTATTCGTCGGACACCCCAAGGGCGCCGTGCATGTTCCATGGATCGATGAACCTGATTGGGTCGTAAATCCCGATTTTGTAACCGATATCCGTAAACTGCTGCTGGGCGGCGCCGTGTGTACGATTGATGACGGTTGCGCGCCGGTCATCTTGATATGCCGTAGCGGAAAGCGGTCGCTGGAGGCCGGCAAAACATTGCTTAATAATGATTTTACCCGGGTCTTTCATGTTGACGAAGGATTCGAGGGAGACCTGGACGACCAGCATCATCGCAGCTCGTTCAACGGATGGCGATTTCGCGGCCTACCCTGGGAGCAATGTTGATGGTCGCAGGCTGGCTGCCGGATCAGTAAGTTCAACCCGCCCGTGAGGGAATGAATGAGCACAATCTACCATTCCGCTGTGGATGCGGAAGATGCCTATTACGACGCCATCGACGAGTGCGACCTAGACAAGATGATGTCGGTATGGGACGCATCGGCCGACATCACTTGCCTGCTGCCGATGCAGCCCATGCGGTATGGCCATCAGGCCATACGGGAGGCTTGGGCGGCAATCCTGGACCCCGCATTCAGAATAGAGATTAATATCAACCATCTCCAATGGGTAGAGCAAGACGATATCGCCATCCATCTGGTGGAAGAAATAGCAACCATGACGGCAACCGGAAAACGTCAGCCTCCCGTCTACGCCAGCAATATCTACCGGCGTACTCAGGATGGCTGGCGCATGCTCATGCACCTGAACTCACCGGCACCCCCAACCGGGGTATTGCCGCCGTTGGGTGGATCCTAGGAGAAGATATCCGGGTCCCGCTCCCCACGCCAATACTCCCCATCAATTCAGGACTGTGAACCGGAGCCCGGCAACTCATCTAGCTCCACCCGCTCGATTTGACCAAAGCGCTCGCTGATGCTGCGCGCCGATCGCTGGATCTCACCAACATCCCGATGAGCCTGCCCGATATGCCTCGACAAGCGTGACATACGCTCCTGAAACAGTTCGAAATCCCGTGCCAAAAGATAGAGATGCTGCTGAATCAGGTCGATCTGCTCACGGGTAGCCGTATCCTTCAGTACCGCCCGAGCCGTCGTCAACACCGCCATCAAGGTAGTGGGCGAAACCAGCCAGACATGCTGCCGCCAAGCCTCTTCCACCAGGTCGGGATAGTGGCCATGTATCTCCGCGAATACGGCCTCGGCTGGAATAAACATCACCGCCCCCGTCCCAGTCTCATTGTCGATGATGTATTTTCCGGCAATCTGGGCAATATGATGGCGTATATCCCTCCGAAACTGTCCGGCTGCTTGATTCCGTTCCGGGTCCGACAGTGCAATATCGGTCATCCTCCGGTAACTCTCTAAGGGAAACTTGGAATCGACCGCGATGGTACCGGTAGGATCGGGAAGAAACAGCACGCAATCGGCGCGGGTGCCATTGCTCAGGGTGTGCTGCAGCGAAAAACTTCCTTCCGGCATGAGATTACGCACCAAGGAGTTGAGTTGTACCTCCCCAAAGGCTCCCCGCGACCGCTTATCAGCAAGCACCTCTTGCAGGCTGACGACGTTACTGGAGAGTTCGGTAATCCGCTTCTGTGCCTCATCGATGCGGGTGAGGTGCTGGAGAACTCGATTGAAGGTTTCGGTGGTACGTTCAAATCCCTCGCTGAGACGCTTCTCTACCAGCCCGCCGATTTCCTTGAGACGGTGATCGGTGGACTCCGCAAGCCCGTCCATGCGCCGCCCCACCTCCTCCGCATGCGCCATCAGCCCGGTCGTCAACTGCTGGCCTATCACCTCGAGCCCCCGGGCAAGCGCTTCCTGTTGGGCTAGCCGGCTCTCCGAGAGGCTCTTGCCAAGTGACTGGTGCAGGCGGTCAAAGCGCTCAGTCAACTCGAGGCGTAGATTGCCCGCTTCTCCGGTAATACCGGTCTGCATCTCTCCGAAGCGCCTCTCCAGGGCCTGATAGAGGCGGGAAACCTGGACCAGTAAGCGCCGCTGCAGCCGATCGTTTTCTTGGCGGCGCTCGCCACCAGCCAAGGCAAGCTCCTTCAACAGCTCCCGCTCCTGGATGCGCTGTAACTCCTGCAGACGATCAAAACCGCTGGCATTCCACTGGCGTTCCTCATCCAGATGACGCAATATTCTGGTCTGGCGCACCCAAAGGGCCAATCCCGCCACCAGCGTCGCCAGTTGGAACCCTAGGATCAGGGAAACCGAATCGAAAAAATGTTCACCCATCTTGCGTCCCGGCGGTAGATCACCAGCAAGCCCAACCAACCCCGGCCGAATTCCCTTGGGTACCCGCTGGTTGTCAACCGGCTCGGTCTAATCATCGCCTTGTTAAACCTGTCTCGCGTGTATTATTACCGGAGCAAAGGCTCAGTCCGTGAGTCCGCCACCCTTGCATCTGAGCACAACTGACTTAAACTTGCCGCTCACCTTTTCCGACTACCTCCTAAAGACAACATGCAGGTACACCTCAAAACACTGGGATGCCGACTTAACGAAGCGGAGCTTGAGGCCTGGTCCCGAGGTTTCCGGGCCCGAGGCCACCAGATTACACCGATGCTCTCGGAGGCTGACCTGGTGGTCATCAATACCTGCGCTGTTACCGGAGAAGCGGTTCGAAAATCCCGTAAACTGATGCGCCGCGCAGGCCGTGACAACCCGCGGGCCAAGTTAGTCGTCAGCGGATGTTTCGCCTCTCTCAACCCCGGAGAAACCGCACAAGCCCTGGGTGTGGATCTGGTAGTGGAAAACGCTGACAAAGACCGATTAGTCGAGATTGCGGAGCGCACGCTAGATTTGGAGGCAATGCCCGAGCTGGCCACACTCCCCGGTGAATACGGGTTGCCCCTCACTAGCCGGCAACGGGCCTTTATCAAGGTTCAGGACGGCTGCCGCTACCAGTGCACATTCTGCGTAGTCACCCAGGCCCGCGGGAAGGAACGCAGTGTGGATCCGAATGAGATCGTGGAGATAATCAACGCCTTCTATGACCAGGGTGTTCAGGAGGTGGTGTTGACCGGGGTACATATCGGCGGCTACGGCAACGATCTGGATAGCAATCTCAGTAAACTCATCGGTCGGGTGCTATCGGAAACGGATATCCCAAGACTACGGCTCGGCGCAGTGGAGCCCTGGGATCTTCCGGAGTCGTTCTGGGCCCTGTTCAACAACCCCCGATTCATGCCTCACCTCCACTTGCCTCTGCAAAGCGGAGCCGACAGCGTGCTGCGCCGAATGGCCCGCCGCTGCAAGGTAGACGAGTTCCAACGGCTGGTGAATCAGGCCAGGCGGCACATTCCCCACTTTAACGTCACCACAGACATCATCGTTGGTTTTCCGGGGGAGACCAACCGAGAGTGGCAGCAAACGATGGAGACTGTGAGCAACATCGGCTTCGGTCACCTGCATATATTTGCCTATTCAACACGCCCAGGCACGCGCGCGGCCAGTCTCCCGGGACAGGTATCCAAGGAGATCATCAGGACCCGCAGCCGCGAGCTCCACGAATTAGGCAAACGGTTAACACGGGAAACGCTGCGGCAATATACAGGGCACCGCATGCCGGTGCTGATCGAGGGTGATCCCTCGTCAAACGACGCTGACCGGAGCGGCTATACCCCGAATTTCTTGAAGGTATCCCTGGAGGACAACGAAGGCCGGATACCGGTCAACCAGATCCGGATGGTTGAACTCTACGGTATCTCGGAGAGTGGCGGAGAACTGCTGGGCAAGATCGTCCCAGAGGCTTGGCTAACCGTCTGAACCAGTGAATCATCATTGCCGTTGAGGCACTGACTGTCATCCCCATCACCCGCAATATAGGCAACACTCAGTCCCATCGTCGTGGTCCAACTCAATTCCACACAATAAGCCCGAGAGGCGGGTTTCCATCTCAGTAACGCCCTCCCCTCACCCCGTTTAATAGCGGTGATCTTGGTGGAGAGTCTTCGTGCATACCAGGGGAACCGACTTAACTCGCGAGGCATGCCGAAGCGCTCGCGCAGTTCTTCGCGAAGCCGCCGGTAGCTGCTGCTGGTGGCTGGACGATATTGGCGCAACACTTTATAAATATGTCCGCGATAAGCCATGACATAGTCTTGCTCACCGCCATTTTGGTATACCAAGGCAGAGCGCCTGCCCTCCTGTCGCCAGTGAATGTAATCTGGATGACGGGTCCTCAGCCCGAGAATATCGCTACCCAAGCAATACTCCCCGAAGACTCGCTCCACACACCCCGGGGGGGAGGCCAAATCGGCTAACGCAGACCACGACAACACCCATAGGACCAGGGAAACGAGGAAACTCACCGAACGAAAACCGACTTTCATAACACTAATATTCCCCTACCCTCAGCGCAGTTTTCCACTGCCACCACCAAGTTTCTAGCAGCTTCGCCAACGCGGACTTTTCACCACGAGATACACACCCAACGCGGTGATACCAATCCCCAGTATACCGGAAGGCGCAAGCGTCTCGCCAAACAATAGCCAGGCAAATACCGCAGTTACCGGCGGGGTAAGATAAAAATAGCTGGCCACCTTGGTAGACTCACCATGGCGGATCATCAGCATCAGTAATAGAACGGCGGTCAGCGACAAACCGAATACCAGCCATAGCAACGCCGACAGCAACGGCACCGTCCACTGGATTTCCCGCGTTTCAAAACTAAACGATAGAAACGTCATGATCAACGCGGCAGCCGAGTATTGGCAAAAAGTCCCGGTCAGCAGTTCGATCCCACCGCAATACCGCTTTTGGTACAAAGTGCCCAGCGATATCCCCAGCAATGCAATCGATATGAAGGCGAACGCCACCGGGGGGAACGCAAAGACCCGGCCGTGGAGTTCTCCGGGTAGCAGCACCAGCGCCACGCCCAGCAGCCCGGCAACCAGTCCCAGCGCTTGCACACCCGTGATGCGCTGTCCGCTCCAGGCCCAGGCAATAAAGGCGGTGAGCAGTGGTTGCAGACCCACTAGCAAGGCGGCCAGACCGGCGGCCATTCCTGCCTTGATCGCCGCAAACACGCCTCCGAGATAGGCACCATGTATCAAGGCACCCGCAACCATCGAGTTGGCAGCACCCCAAAGGCCTGGCCAGCGGGAACGATAGAGTCCAATAAGCAGCAGAAAAACTCCGAGCGTAAGATACATCCGAATCATCAACAGCGTGAATGGCTCGATATAGGGAAGCGCATATTTGGCACCGATAAAGCCAGTGGACCAAAGCGGTACAAACAGCAGAGGAACCCAGCGAACCAGTCCGGGAGTTGTAACCACGATGTCTTTTCCCTCCGGAGGGCTAGGACCAGTTTCAGGGCACCGAGTCGATCTTGATCCGTTCCTTGGCCACACCGTGACGGCAAAGCGCGCGATTGGCTGCATCAATCTCACCGCTTGGACCGGCGAGCCGGACATCTACACGCTCCAGTCGAGAACAGTCGTCACAAATCCGATCCACGATGTCGCTGATCCCGGGGTGACCCGGAACACACTGATAGTGAAAATTATCGAGCGAGTCGTTCCATGAGCGGAATAACCGATCAAGGTAGTTTCCTGGCTCCATTGTCGAGATCCAATACAGATAGAGTTCCTCCACCGTATCAATCGAAATGGCGTGCTCCGCGAGACTCTTGATCGGAGCGATGCCTCCATCTACGGCGATCAGCAGCAAGGGTGCGGAGGAATCGTCATCCAGTACGAAATCGCCAAACGGACCGGTCACCGCCACCTTGTCACCCGAACCGGTTTGACGCCTCAACCCGCAGTAAAATGGATCATCTGGATCCTTTTTGACCAAGAATTCCAGATGCCGGCCATCGCAAGGACAACTGGCGATGGGTAACTTCCGTGACTCGCCCCCCTTGAAACCCAGCCGTGCCCACTGCCCCGCTAGAAACCGTAAACGGCTGGCACGGGGTGTTTCGAGGCGCAGCCGGACATAATCACCGGACAGTGTCTCGATCTGGTCCAGTTTCGCCAAGATCTCCTGCTCCGGCAGATCGGCCGCGGAAGAGGCCTCGGAGGCTTCCAGCACGATATCCGTTACTGCCGTGTTGCAGCAGGTCAACAGATAACCCATTCCTTGTTCCACTTCGCTGATCCGGTAGTCGGACTGGCGAAGCTTCCACGCCTCGCCGCTGACCACTCGAGCCTTGCATGAGCCACAGTTACCACCGGTGCACCCGTAGTTCAGATGCAAGCCGGCCCGCAGAGAGGCGTCGAGAATGGATTCGGTCCCTTCAACGAAGAACTCGTGGCCGCTGGGGATAACCTTCACGCTGGCGGCAACCACGCGCAGGAAGGCGTCTTTTGCGAATAGCCGCGCTCGTTGATCCATGCGCTGGGTGCCGGCGTTGGCGGACTCCTTCATCCAACGGGCCAACTCCCCGAGTTGGGTCCTATCGGGAATACTGTCGTCCGCGGCCATCGCTTCCAACCGGCGTATGGTCTCGACGATCAGGTCTTCCGCATCATTGAGGGCACTCTTGGTCTGCCCCAGGATGGCGTTGAGTTTCTCCAACCGGGAACGGACAACCGGAGGTATCGGCAATGCCCCATCGCTATAGTCGGTCTTCGGCTGGGCCAACTCGCGAATCAGCGCCACTCGCTCAATCATCTCGTTATTCTCCAGCTCCACGTTGGGGTAGACCCGCAATAGATCACTGACTAAGACCTCCCCCTCGAACGTGGACAAATCACCCTTGCGGATCTTCTTCTGAAGCTCTCCCCTGGAGACTCCCGCAAGACGCGCGGCCCGCGATAGATTCAATGATTGTGGCATCACCCTACCCCCGGCCATCGGCCCTAACAATTGTCGTATCACTCCCACGATTTGCTGCATCCCGGCCTGCTCCTGTCGAAGCTACTGCGATTGCTCCGCGGCCAGCAACAATCTCAGAGCTCGAAATCGGCCCACACCGGGCAATGGTCGGATGGCCGTTCCATGCCTCTTATGTCGTAGGCAATACCGGCGTCGCGGCACTTGTCGACCATCCCCGCTGTCGCCAGTATCAGGTCGATGCGCAAGCCACGCCTAGGTTCCCGCTCAAATCCCCTGCTGCGGTAATCGAACCAACTGAACCGATCATCAGCGTCGGGATAGCGCCGCCGATAGGTATCATAGAGTCCCCAGTCCAGTAACCCGGCCATCCATTCGCGCTCCTCTGGCAAGAAGCTGCATTTTCCAGAACGCAACCAACGCTTGACATTGTCGTCACCGATACCGATATCGATGTCCTGAGGCGCGATATTCATGTCCCCCATGACCAGCAGATTGTCTCGGGGTGTGAAGCTGCTGCGAAGCAAATGCATCAGGTCTTCGTAGAATTGCCGCTTGGCCGGAAACTTGATTGCGTGATCCCGGCTCTCTCCCTGAGGGAAATAACCGTTGATTACGGTGAAGGGTTCACCCGAGGAGCTCTGATACGTACCGATAATCAAGCGGCGCTGGGCATCCTCCGAATCCGACGGATAGCCCTTACTGACCACCCCAGGGGGTTGCTTCGAGAACAACGCTACCCCGTAATGGGTTTTCTGGCCGAAGTAGTGGGCTTGGTAACCGAGCGCCTCAATCGTCTCGGTAGGGAAATCCGGATCTTGTACCTTGCTTTCCTGTATACCGATGATATCCGGGTCATACTGCTGCTTCAGCGCGCCGAGTTGGTGCGTGCGTGAACGCAGGCCATTGACATTAAATGAAACAACTCTCATTAGGCTCTTCCCGTCTTCTATGAATACCCTGTTCTGCACCCAGCGACCCGGTCCCGCTGGGAATCCGCCAGCCATCAAGGCTAGACTATGGCCCAGTCGGCATGCGAACGCTACACTGGGAAGGCAAACCCAACCGGGACCATACCCATGCGGATGATCGATTCTCACTGCCACTTCGACGATGTGCGGTTCGACCATGACCGCGATGCGGCCTACCGCAGGGCTATTCAAGCCGGCGTGCTCGCCCAGGTCATTCCCGGAGTCACAGCCCAAGACTGGCCACGCATCGAGAGAATCTGCCAGCGTTATCGGGGACTTTACCCCGCCTATGGCGTACATCCGCTATTTCTGCACCTCCACGGCGAGGGCGATATTCAGACCCTGGACGCCTGGCTTGATAAAAAGCAGCGTGTCGCGGTCGGAGAATGCGGGCTGGACTTCTTCGTGGAGAACCCTCAGCGGGAGCGCCAGCAATGGTGGTTCGAATCACAACTGGCACTGGCCCAGAACCACCATCTGCCGGTCATTATACATGCCAGGCGAGCCGTGGAGGAGGTCATCAATACCTTACGCCATTTTCCTACGCTCCACGGCGTATTGCACAGTTATTCTGGCAGTGAGCAACAGGCGCGGCGGCTCATGGAAATGGGCTTCATGATGAGCTTTGGGGGGCCCGTCACCTATGACCGCGCCCAGCGTCTGAGAAAGCTGGTGAGTCAGCTACCCCTCGATTACATAATGTTGGAAACCGATGCGCCCGATCAGCCCGATCAACACAATCGGGGAGGACGAAATGAACCCGCAATGCTGGGTAGGGTGCTCGACAGCATCTCGGAATTGCGCGACGAGCCAGCCGATGTGATCGCCGAGATAACTACCCAAAACGCCTTTCGTCTCTTCGGTATTTCAGCCTGACCCTCTGTTACCATATCCCCAGGACAACGCATCACGGGCCTCGAGCCCTTGGGAGATTTGATGTTTCCAGAAGATTTCTACCAGGAGGACGCCGAGGGTATCTCCTTTTCCAGAGACCAAGCCAGCCGGTTTGCTAAACAGGTCGCCGACGACTTCAACCCCATCCACGACCCCGGAGCTAAGCTTTTCTGCGTTCCCGGAGATTTGCTATTCGCCCTGGTACTCTCTCGCTATGGCCTGAGCACCCGCATGCGCTTTGTCTTTTCCGGCATGGTTACCGATAACACCCCCTTGCGTTTCCTGCAACGCTCGCCGGGAGACCTAACTCTGGAGGATAACAGTGGCAAGCAATACCTGCGGGTGGAATGGAGTGGGGATCAGACCCGGGATCCCCGCCGGGTGGAGAGTCTAACCCGGACTTATGTCGCCTTTTCCGGGCATAACTTCCCCCATATCCTGGTCCCGTTGATGGCCCAGCACCGGGTGATGATCAATCCCGCCAGACCCTTGGTTATTTATTCGGGGATGGACATCGAACTCGATAGCCACGAGCTGCCGGTCCGACAGCTCCAGCTGGCGGATTCCCGGATGGAAGTCTCGGGCATCAGAGGGAAGGTAAGCCTGTTGTTCGACCTGCTGGCCGGGGAAGCGCGGGTTGGGCAGGGAATAAAATACATGGAGATGCGGGGATTGCGCCCTTTCGATCAAGCAGTTGCAGATCAAATGGTGGCCGATTATGGGCAGCTTAAACAGGCTAAGCGCTAGCTGCCTTGCTCCTCAACTATCCGCTTAAGCCGCTGAGGGAGCGAATGAGGTCCATGCTAGCCCCAAAAAAGGGGTCGTCCGGGTGTTCGTCGCAATACACCTGAATACTGCGCATGGCACCAGTAATCTCAACGCCCTTCAGTACATCGATTCCAGTTGCCAGGGACAGGCCGGTCGCGAGCCCCGCCAGCCAGCTGCGATATCTCAAATACTCAAAAATCGCCGCTTCGTCACCCACTGACCATCCGCTATACGTACTGTTGTAATCCCGGCATTCCTTGGCACCATAGCCCCAGACCTGAGGCTTTTCCGCCCCCTGGCAAACCAAGGCAGACAGCAGCAACACCAAGGGGAAATATCTCATAAGTGATCCTCACCACTAGCGGAGGCCCAACTATCGTCCCGCTGGGTCCCATGCCTGTCGACAATTCCAGCGTGAACTTGCCGGGTGGAACTAGCGCCGCTGTGTAGGCGATAATGCCAGCCTACATAATTCGAAACGATACTGCGGCGGAACCATAGAAAGCATGTCCAAAATCATCGTCATTCTCGTCTTTGTGGTTATTATCGCCGGCGCCATCTATTTTGAAAAGCGGCGAGGCAACGACATGGAGGCGATTGCCGGACGGCTGGGATTCTCGTTCCAGGCGGGGCAACAACCGTTGCCCGACGTTCTTGACCAAGCCGGCTTCGATCTGTTCACTCAAGGACCGCCTAACATCAAGAACCGCATGTGGGGAGAACGAAACGGCCGGGAGATTACCCTGTTCGACTTCCACTACGATGCAACAACCAGCGGAGAAGGGCGGCGTGATACGCCGGTTACCGACGATCACAACAGCATGGAACGACGCAGCCAGACGGTCGTCTGGATCCGCGCTAAAGCTACCCCGCTGCCCGATTTTGATCTCAGCCCGAACCGCCTGCACCAGCGCACCGCTGCCGCTCGATTTGGGTTGTCTCCGGTCAGCTTCGACGGGCACCCGGCGTTCCGTGGGCACTACATCCTGCTGGCACGGGATGCGGCGCGAATACGCCGTCTATTCAACGACCGGGTTTTGGACTACCTCGCCTCCCAGCCCGGCATCGTCCTCGAGTCCCGGGGGACTAATATCCTGTTTTACCGGTTTGAACAGCTTCCGAATCCGACAGCCGCTCCGGAGCTTATCGCGGATGCGGAAGCATTACTGGATTTGCTCTCATGCAGCGACTGCTGACCGGGCTTACCAGTCTCAGCCTCGTCTCCGGTCACTCGTATGTCAGTTGCAGACCCCATTCCACCAGCGTACCCGTGTCGCGCTCGGCCGTATCGATTACTGAAAGTGTCCAGTCCCCATGAACCGGCTCACTCAGAAAGCTTTCCAATTGGGGTGCCGATACCGGATCCAGCCGGGCAACCAGGTTCTTACGGCTGCCTCCTTCATTTCGGTACAGACTGACCACCCGCCCGGTGGGACTGGTCAGATCAATTCTCAAATCACCGATAAAACTGTGGAGTATGTTGAGGGAAATCCCGATACCCCGACACTTGCCCGCTGCACTTACCGTTAATCGGTCCCTCACCCCAGGCGCGGGATAATCCGGAATATCGATGCCCGGTGCCGAAATATAGTCGGCCCGCTGCTCAGCCTCACGATAACGCAGCTCGAGCCGCCACTGGTTAAGACGCCCCACGTCCCGTTTGGCATTATCCGACAACGCCAGCCGCCAAGTTCCCGCCATCGGCTCTCCCACCAGCCCCGCGAGAGTTCCATTGTCGCTCGAATCGTAGTCTTCGATCAGATCGTTCATGGAGCCACCCTTCTGGTCTCGTAGCAACACCCCGTTTCCGGAAGGTGGGTGGAGTGTGAGCCGCAAATCGCCGATATAGGTATGGGTGATATCCACATGCACGCGGACCGATTCGATAATCCCCGCGCCCGCTACAATAGCCTCCGATGAGATGCCTTCGGGGTTCGCGTCCGGGATCAGCAGATCTGCCGCTATCTCCTTGATCAAGACGCCCGCCGCCGGTTGGTCCGGAGAAATCACCGTGCCGCTGGTGAAGCGAATAACCTCACCGGGAACCGATATCCCGGAAACGACTAACCCGGAATCCGAACCATCCCATCTCAGGCTACTCGGCAGCGTCGTATCGGAAAGTGCCACGGCGCTTACCTCCTGAAACATGTCACCCTCGTCTCCGGTATTGAGATTGTGTTCGAGGTCCAAGCTACCGTCCGCCTGCAACAACCCTACCTGATAATGCTTGCTGGCCCCCCCTTTCTGCCACTCGTTGGAGCCCAGGGTATCGCAGTGGTAGATTGCCAGACCCGATGAGGGCAGATGACTATCCAATCCCATCCGAGTGCGGTTCTCAATCAGAAAGTACTCGTTGGGCTCAGCCGTGTCGTAGCGCAGCACCGAACCGTAGTCGCCATGCCGGGTCTGATACTCGCCGCTACCGCTCACCTGAATCTGATTGTCTGTCCAGCCAACCAGATCTCGCAGATAGGCACAGACGGGTGAAGGGGTGCGCCCCCGGTTGAGATGGTTACCGGACCCCATCAGGCAATAGCTGCCGATACCCGCGCTTTTTTCGAAGTCCCCATCCCGGGTGCCATAATCATAGATATCGGGAAACCGGCACAGCATGTGCCCACTCTCGTGACAGAAGGTACCGATGCTGAGGTCGACCGATCTGCGGCCCATGCTCTGAATGGTGTAGTACTGAGTACGGATACCCCCGTAGTTAAGGTCTATCGTAAAATTGTGAGGCCAGAGCCAGTCAGAATAGACCGTGCGCCCGGCATACATGAAGCTGAGGGCATCGATATATCCCTCCCGCCGGGAGTCAAACTCCTCCAGATCTATATGGAGATCGTTGACCAAAATGTTAAGCGCCTCCTCCACCAACAGATTACTGATGTAGTAGTCGCGCTCCCGGCTCAGGGTAATCGGACCCACCACCCGATTGCTATAATCCAGCTTTCCCGCAGACATCAAGTGATAGTAGCGGCGCACGGAGCAATAGTTACCGTTGCGGTTGTAGTCATCGGCGTTGAGCATGGCGCTCACATCTTGCTGGGAGATTTCTGCCTGTTCGTCCTTGAACTGGACCAGCACTGTCAAACCTCGCACCTGACCCGTACTGACACGACGGCCTTCGAGCAGTCCGTTTTCCCGCCCAAAGGTCTGCACGATGGGCCCCGGTCCGGTGGTCAGCCGCCCACGCATCAACTGAAAACGTGCCTCGAACCTTTCGTTACGAACCTGTTCGGACTCCCGCAGGTGGCGGACGATGCCCGGTGGGGCGGGTTTGCTCAGCGGAACACCGCTAGAGGCGAAGCGGCCTTCCAGGAGCAGCGCGTAGCAATAGAGTCCCTGCTCTCCGTCGTAGATTACCGTATATCCCGATAGCGATTCGTAACGGGCATAGAATTCGTCACCGTAGGTAAGCAAATCTACGCCGGGACCATTCCTCTGGGGTAGCGTTAGGACTTCGCCAAATATCGAACTCATTGTACATTCTCCGTTGATCCGCTCGCCGACTCATCCCAGATTTTAGTTCATTATTTGCCCATTGCGGGAAAACGGCTAGCGGTCGACGTATCGATAGTGCGCCATGCGTCGGTATCCTTGAAGGTGCCCTAGCGAGTGGATTAGTGTTGAGCGAAATATTCCCTCAGAAATTCATCGAACGGCATCTGAGGTTGGGCTTCCATCTCCGCCTGGAGGATAATTGAGCGCTGTGCCTGCTCACGGAAGAACGCTTCCCGCAGGGGATCCATATCGAACTCCCCGAAATGTGAGTGATGCCGTTGAGAGAGGCGCCGAGCAAATTGATAAAAGCCCTCACCTTCCACCCGCATCTCCGCAAGCATGCGGGCGGATGGCGTCAGAGAGGAGTCCTCGACACAACTCGCCTGGTGTCGAAGTGACGATGAAAAGGGTTTAGTGGGGTCGTCTGCATCGAGCACCTCACACAGGCCGACCATCGCTCGGCACAGCTCACCCGCCCACTGTCGCAGTTGCAACTCCCGTCCCTGGCAAAACAAATAAAGCGAAGGATCGCGCCCACGATGAGCCACCCCCCCTAAATTCTGATCGATCTCGCGCTGCTCCTGCAGGCTGATCGGCGGGCTGGGTAACAGCAGGCAGAACAACATAAAAGCCTCTAGAAAATGGAGTTGCTGATCACTTACGCCAAGGGGATGATAGGCGTTAACGTCCAATGACCGCAGTTCGATATAACAGACCCCACGCTCCCTCAAGGCCGTTACCGGCTTCTCCATCCCCTGCAGCAGAGGCTTGGGACGGACCGTACTGTAATACTCGTTCTCAATCTGCAGGATGTTGGCATTGAGCTGTTCATAACGTCCGCCCACCACTACACCCAATTTCTCCCACTTTGGCGACGGCGTCTCGATAGCCTTAGCCAAGCTCGAAATATAAGCTTCAAGGTTGTCGTAACTTGCCTTGATGCCAACCCCCTTTTCCTTGGTATTGGTATACCCGATGTCTCCCATGCGCAACGACGTGGCAAAAGGCTCATAATAGGTGTTGGCGTCAAACTCGCTGAGGGTAGTCTGTTTACCGTACAGGAACGATTTGCAGATCGCCGGTGAGGCACCAAAAAGGTAGGGGATCAACCAGCCGAACCGCTGTAGATTCCTAGTCAGGCCAAGATACCTGCGATCCCGAAATTCCCGTAGCTCGCCGCGTTCGCAGCTCAGCGCCTGATACACCGGCCACAGCGATTCATTCACCGAGTAATTGTAGTGCACACCGGCAATCACCTGCATGGTACGACCATACCGATGGCCCAATCCGCGCCGGTATACGGTCTTCATTATCCCGGCATTGGAGGTCCCGTAATCAGCAATCGGGATATTGTCACCCCCCGCCAGCACGCAGGGCATACTGGTCGCCCACAGGAGTTCGTCACCCAGGTTATCGTAAACGAACTTCTGGGTGTCTCTTAGAAAGTCCAGGGCCATCCCTACTCGGGTGTAGGGGGGAGTTATCAACTCGGCAAGCGCCTCGGAATAGTCGGTTGTAATATAGGGGTGGGTAAGAGGGGCGCCCAGTGCCGCTGGATGGGGTCTTTGGGAAATACTCCCATCGGGAGATACCCGCAGGCTCTCTTTTTCCAGTCCTTTCATTCCCCCGCGAAGCAGATCCACGCACCCGTCGTTCAGCAGCCGCGTGAGTTGTTTGTCTACCGATTGATACAATGAGACGATCCTGTTGGGAAGGGGGGTGTACGCGGCACTCAGCGTACCTGAAATTCGGTCAACAGGCCATGGCCGCAAATAACTGGATATTTTATACCCCCGGTATTTGCATTGACAGGGAACCTGAATCAGAATTATCCAACAATTATCAACTACAAGGACTCTTTATTGAAGTTACATACCCTGTGTTTTCTGCTCCTCGCTTGCTGGGTCGCGAATGTTGCTCAGGCCACTAAACCCACGGTTCAGGTAGCCACATTGAAACCCACGCCGGACCCGAGTGAGGAATCCCGGCCGATTTGGAAAAAGCTGGATCCCGGCAAACTTGAGCTGGGATCGACTTCGGCATTGATCGTCGACCGTTTCGGCAATGAAATCTACGGGAAGAATGCCGATCAAGCCCGTCCAATCGCATCCATCACCAAATTGATGACGGCGATCGTGATTCTCGATTCATCCCTGCCGCTGGACCGCGATATTACGATTACCTCCGAGGACAGAGATCTTCTCCGTCAAACCGGCTCGAGATTGAAACCCGGTGCTACGTTGACCCGACGGGAGTTGCTGCAGCTCGCGCTGATGTCGTCGGAGAACCGGGCCGCCAGCGCACTGGCGCGCACCTTTCCCGCAGGCAAGGATCTATTTCTCGTATTCATGAACGAAAAAGCCCGGGCATTGGGAATGCATAACACCCGATTCACGGACCCAACCGGTCTGGATACCGGCAACCGCTCCACACCCCGGGATCTGGTCAAGCTGATAAAAGCCGCCATGAGGTACCCAATAATACGGGAGGCAACTACGACTCGATCCTCCCGAGTCGCACCTTATAAACAGCGGGGGGAGCTTAGGTTTGGCAATACCAACCTGCTATTGGCTAGCGAAAAATGGGATATCGCAGTAAGCAAAACCGGCTACATAAACGAGTCCGGTCGCTGTCTCGTCATGCAGGCGGAAATTGAAAATCAGGCGGTGATCATCGTGCTCCTCAATTCCTTTGGAAAACTCACTCCCTTTGGCGATTCCAATCGGATTCGCAAATGGATCGAAGCAGCCATGAATAGCTGAGGGTGAGAGACCGCCTCCTCTCTTACCGCCGAAATTGCCAGCAAATGTGCGCCTCAACCCGCCGCTGGAGTTCAAAATTGAAGTGTCTTCCAACCGGGCAGAATTAGTGCACCATGACTTGTCGCCGTTGTCCCTCGATATAATCGGCCAATATTCGGGCGGCCTCGTTAACCTGAATCAGGTTGACCAGTTTGTCGTCTTCGCCGGTGCCGTCGTCGCTGTCGTTATTTTCGCTATCGTTATCCTCCACCGCCGGCAGCCCAATGGCAACACGAAAACGTTGTTTGTGGCTTTTGCGCTTTGCCTCACGCTGCTCCCATTCCTGTTTGCGCTGACTTTCCAGCAGTGACACCTCCTTATTGTCGCGCAACTCCTGCAACAACTGACTTTCCCCCTGCAGATACTTGAAGCCCTCGTCAGACATAATCCGCCGTTCATGACTCTCGCGGCAGCCGCTGAAGGCCGCCAACCCACTGGGGTGGAAATCCGCCGCTTTGATCTGAGCCCAGGGAAGTGCGTTTTCCAGTCCTCGCTCCCCATGGTCTTCGGCGGCCGATGCGGTGGGGTAGATAATATCGGGCACTACGCCACGAAACTGGGTGCTCCCTCCGTTGACTCGGAAAAACTGCGCCATGGTTAAGCGTAGACGGCCTAGCTGATCACCTCCCTCACGGACGAATCGACCGAGGTCCACCAAGGTTTGTACCGTGCCCTTACCAAACGTGGGCTCGCCAATGATAATGCCCCGCTGGTAATCCTGGATCGCCCCGGCGAATATCTCCGATGCCGAGGCACTGTTACGGTCGACCAAAACCGCCAGAGGCCCGGCATAGACAAGCTCGGGGTCGGGATCTTTCTCAACCTCCACCTCACCCCGTGCGTCCTTGACCTGAACCACCGGCCCGTCGGCGATGAACAGCCCGGTCAATTCGGTTGCCTCGATCAGCGATCCGCCGCCATTTCCACGCAGATCGACAACAATACCGTCCACGCCTTCTACCTGTAGCTCACGTAGCAGTTCCCGCACATCCCGGGTGGTACTTCGAAAGTCGTCGTCTCCCTCGGAATGGCCACGGAAATCCCGGTAGAAAGCCGGGATATCGATGACACCGATACGCACCGGACCCATACTGTCCAAGCCCTCAACAATCGAGCGTTTGGCTGCCTGATCCTCGAGTTTGATCTCGTTACGAACCAGCACCACATCCTGGGTGGGATCACCCGGGCCGGCATCCTTCGACAGCAGCCGTAGGCGTACTACCGAGCCTTTTGGTCCCCGGATCTTGTCTACCACATCCTGAAGTCGCCAGCCGATGACATCCTGCATTTCTCCGGAATCACCCTGCCCAACACCGACAATGCGATCTCCCGCCTGCACCTTACCGCTAAGTGCTGCCGGCCCACCGGTCACGGTACGCAACACTTCGGTATACTCATTCTCGCTCCGGAGTACCGCGCCTATCCCCTCCAAGGATAATCGCATACTGATATCAAAGTTCTCCGAGACACGCGGAGACATATACGAGGTGTGGGGCTCCAAACTCAAGGTATAGGCGTTAACAAAGGTCTGAAAAACATCATCCGAACCTAGTTGATGGGTACGGCGCTGTACGCCTTGATAACGCTTGATCAATGTTTCCTTGATCTCATCATCCGATTTGTCACTGAGGCGTAGGCCCAGAAAATCATTCTTCACACGCTTGCGCCAAATCTCGTCGAGTGCCACCCGGTCACTGGCCCAGGGGGCTTTAGAACGGTCGAACAGGTAGCTCTCGTCGACAGAAAAATCAAAGCCTCGATTCAACAAATCCAAGGCATAGGCGATGCGTTCATCCACCCGCTGCCGGTAGACCCGAAATATCTCGAACGCCGGCTCCAGGCGAGCCTGGAGCAAGGCATTGTCAAGGCTGTTACGCCATGGCGCGAACCGTTCCAGATCGCGGTTGGTAAAATAGCTCCGGTTAGGGTCGAGAGCTTCCAGATAGCGGTCAAAAACCCGATTCGACAACTCATCGTTTAGTTGCACATGACGATAGTGGTAACGGTCGATCACCCGCAAGATAATCAGGGTTGCCTGCCGTTGCTCCCGGGTTGGGTTGAGCTCGTCGAGCCCGACTTCCGTCACCGTCGCTGAAACTGGAGGTGCAACCACCGCCAGCAGAACCAAAATCAAAGGCAGTAAAAAGTTCTTGATCATGACCAACGTTTTCCTGAGCTACGGCTTTGTGTATCCAAAAAATCCTTTTGTTACATAAGGTTGAATGAAAAGTCGGATAACGCCATTACGGGCAACTCCAACCAATCTAGGGACTCGAGCCAATTGGGATGGCACAGCCTTACTTGAGCCATACACTAGGTTATGCGGGGCTAACTGGCAAGGGAAACCCATTCCCTGGAAGTCCCGGAATCATGGCACCTTAGGGTGGAGCCCGGTAATCAAATCGAGATAGCCCTCGTATTCAGGACCTACGTAACCGTGGCGAATGAGAAAATCGATTATGACCAGATTGCAGTTAAGCTTGAATGCCTCCCGCGCTTTCATGGTCTCCATTACCTGTTCGATGGGCCAGAGATAGAACTCCTCCACCTCCCCATCAGTGCATCGGGGCTGAAATGTCTCGGGAAGTTCCAGATCGTAACAATAGAGCACATCGGGCTTCAGGCCCCGGTCGAATTCGATCACGTAGGTTACGGCACCTACCGCAATCGCCTGTGCCGCCACCGCGCTGGGAATTCCTGCCTCTTCCCAACACTCCTTAGCCAGATTTTCCCTCAGACCCACTCCATAGGGGAGTCCACCGGCAACCAGATGGTCAAATTTTCCCGGAAATCGCAGACGCTCGGCCGACCGCTTCCCTACCCACATCTTCAAGCCTTGGTCCGTGCGCACGAATCCGTTCAGGTGTTGGCCAAAAGTGAGCACCCCGAAAAAGGGGGCCGCCGCTCGGTCGATGAGCATAACCGCCTGTTCCCTGGAACCGGCGGTAACCGGGTACATCTCCCCGGTCAACGGGTTGATAACGCCTTGCGAGGCCAACTCCTGGGCCACTTGGCCCAGCGGTTCTCCCCGCTGCCGTAGATTGCCGGTAACGTTAATCAACTCTACCCGGTCATCAGCGATCCGAAATACCTGCTTCCAATCCCGAAGCCAGTCGACCCAAGTCGTGCGCACCCATCCCAAGGTGTTCCCTGAATACTGCAGTGGCAAGAAATTGGACAGGTCATGCCGGTTACAGCACTCAACGTAGTCAAGGAATCTCAATTTACGGGCCTCGCCTGCTTTACCCGGGCCGCGTAGGCGCGTAGCTCAGCGGCGCTGGTGACTCCTTTTACGTTGGTCTTGAAGCGAATCCGTTCACCGGGTCTGAGTACCACCTTCAACGCATAGTCATCGCCGCGGTAAATCCGGCCCGAGGAATCTGTTCGCCCCACCAAAACCACCAAATCCTTCACTGCCGCGCCAGTATTGTTGGTAACCTGAACCTGCAGGGTACCCCTGCTATCCACCCCCAGGGCCGTCTGGACGTAGTCCGCCGGATTACGCGCCAACTCCAGGCCGGTCAACTCGCGCTTGGCCGCCTTGCTCACCGCAGAACCGGAACCCGCCGCGATTTGCAGATGTTTGATAGCGCCGCTCCGGTCACCTTCACCTCGGGCAACGATGCCGAGCAAGTAGTGCGCTTCGGCGGTGGGCAGGATATCCAGACTGCGTTGGAGATCCCGGCGGGCACCTTCGGCCTCGCCTAGCCCAACCTTTACCGCCCCGCGCTTGAGATAAGGGCTGAAAAAATCCGGATTCCGGGCAACTGCCTGATCGAAGGCCTTCAATGCGGCTTCGTGCCTGCCGAGTTTTTCTAGCGCATCCCCCTTCAGCCCGTAAAACAGCCCCTCCCGGGGTTCGATTGAGATTGCCTGCTCAGCGAGCTTCAAAGCGCCCTCGGGCTGTTTATCAAGTTTCTCCCGGCCTTTGTCATAGGCCGCGTAAGCCGGTTTATTACGCCGCAGATTGGCAATCATCTGCTGGTATTGCTCCGTGCCCAAACGCCCCCCCGCTCCCAGACTCTTGGCGGTTTTCCGATTTTCCGAAACACGTTCGGGGGAAGGGGGATGGCTGGCGAGTAACCCGCTCAGCCAAGACGAGTCTTGCCCCTCGGAGAGACGGACAAAGGTCTCTTGCAGTCCAATCGCGGCCCGGGGATCGTATCCTGCCCGCTGCATGTAAAGCATGCCGTAGTGATCGGACTCCAGCTCGGCTTCCCGGGAGTAACGCTGATTAACCAGGTTGGCCCCGAGAGCCGCCGCGCCTAGGGCAAGGTCGGAGTAATCCGCATAGCCCGAACTGCCGATCAGCACCCCGGCGGCAACCAGCGCACCCTGCAGGAGCACGCCCCGTTCCATACCCTGGGCACTGTGGCGGGCCGCTGCATGCACGATCTCATGGCCCAGCACCGCCGCCAATTCCGCCTCGTTCTTTAACTCGACGAGCAAGCCCCGATTCACAGCAATCTTACCTCCTGGCAAGGCCCAGGCGTTGGGGCTGGAGTCATTGACGATAGAGAACTCATAGGGAAGTTTGCGGTCGCTGACCGCGGCCAGCTTAGCCCCCACCCTTTTCACGTAGCGAGTTAGCTCCGGATCCAGGATATAGTCACCGCCTTGCATCTGGCGGGTAGGCTGGTACTGTTGGCGTCCGATATCCAGCTCGGAGCTCTCCGACACCAAACCGAGTTCTCGATCTCCGGTCACTGGATTGGTGCCACAAGCGCCGAGCAGCGTGGTCAAGGTCATTACCAATACGACGAATATGGGTTTCATTACCGCCTCCTTCAGATCTGCTCAGCCCGATTCCGCCTTTACAGTCTCCCAAAGGGCATTCAGATCGGACATTTCCAGTGCTGAAATCCTGTCCCCTCGAGCTGCCAGGCGGGCTTCCATTTCCCGGAAGCGCGTTTCAAATTTTTGATTCGCCTGGCGAAGCGAAGTTTCCGGATTGACGCCCAGATGCCGCGCCAAATTGACACAGCTGAACAGCAAATCACCTACCTCATCGCGTAGACCCTGCAAGTCCTGGTCAGGGTGACTGGCATCCACCACCTCAGCCAGCTCCTCCTCGACCTTCGCCACCACCCCTGCGAGAGAATCCCAATCAAACCCCTCCCGGGCAGCCCGCTTCTGCAACTTCTCCGCCCGAATCAATGCTGGCAGTGCTAGCGCAATACCATCGAGACAGCTTACGGGTAAGCCGTCCCCGCGCCCGGTTCGTTCTTCGGCTTTATGGCGTTCCCAGGCCAATGTCTGCTCGGCGGCGCTGTTCACCACCGCTTGCCCGAAAACATGGGGGTGGCGGCGGCGCATCTTGTCGCTGATGGCCTGTACGATGTCCCCAAAGTTGAAATCACCGCGCTCACGGGCCAACTGGGCATAGAATGCGATCTGAAAGAGTAGATCGCCCAGCTCATCCTTGAGTTCCACCATGTCGCCATGACGGATCGCCTCCGCCACTTCATAGGCCTCCTCGATAGTGTGGGGAACCAGGGTTTGAAAAGTCTGCTCTAAATCCCAGGGACATCCCGAGTGGGGATCCCTGAGCCGCGCCATGATATCCAGCAGTTGCTCTATCATCCTCCTGCCCCGGTTACTGTCATGAGTGCAAAATGGCCCTCCCGGCAGAACCTAGCCGAACTGGGAATCTGAGCTTCCCAGTCGCAACGACTTTTTGAGGCCGGGCAGTTAACCCTCTTTGGCCAGAAATGCCACCAGATTCTGAAACCTAATCCGGTCCGGAGTCTCGAAAACCGGGTCGTCATGCCGGGGAATACTCGTCTCCAGGCGCTTCCAGTCATCTTCGGTAAGGGTCGCCTCGAGCAGGGGAAAGACCTCTCTGTCTTCTAGATCCAGATGCAGGTGCTGCAGGGCAATGAACTCGCGGCCCTGGGTTTCCAGTTCGGCACGTGACATGACCGCCTCATGAAGCACTCCCTCCAGGGAATGGCGAAACCGGCTGGTTAGCCGATTCAAGTCCTGATGCTGATGGCAAAGCCTCTCAAACAGTTCGCGACGCTCGGGTGCCCGCTCCATACCCACTGCGTAGATTATGTTTTCGAGGGGATGGTGCCCCTTGTCGGCAAAGGCTTCCAGATACTCCATCAGCTCAATCTTCAAGTCAAAGTTCGATTCTTTTCCGGCATAGAAGTTGTCGAGCTGGTTGGTCAGCATCTCCAGTATCTTCTCAAGATTCCTGTGATCCCTACCCAATTTCTCCAGTAGTTTATGCATGTCGCTCTCCTAACCGGTTTCGTTCTATCATGTTTGTCGGCGCCTTCCCAATGAGGGCGGATTCCCGGGTTCAGCCTGGATCGGGAGCCTCGGCTAATCACGGCACGGCTCAGTATACCGGCATCCCATTGGCACGGGAGCCCCATTTTCTGCGAGGGAGTTACCGCGCGAATCCCTGCTTGATAACCGCCGACCCAGAACCTACGGATACCGGATTGTAGCAGGAATGGCGGAGGCGTCGACCCGACCATTTCTCACCAGAAATGTTTCCTGGATAAAGACGCGGATGGCGGACTATGTTGCCGCCCAGCGCTTTAACAACCTCCAAACCAGGCCTTGGGGCCTGCTCTCTCCCGTCAGCACATAGTTCAGCGCATGGACATTTTGCAGGGTCCAGGCCATGCGCCCGCGGGCCGAATAACGGCCGCAGTAAAGCAGTTTGTCACCCACTTTCAGGGGAGTCTCCGCCCCGGGAAGAGTAGTTATCGATTTGCGCCTTTCCAACAACAGGGGGATGCATGGGAGTGAACGTGCTCGGTTCCGGGGATCCTTCATAAGATCCGCCGGAGTAACTAACCGGCCGATAGCGAGATGATCGACCACTGCCTTTGCCATCTGGGGAGATAGCTCGATCTCCCAAACTTCGGGCAGTTCACTTTCCACGATTGCGGTAATTCGACTTACCAACTGACATGCCCATTCATCCTCCTGATACATCGCCAAGCTCAGAAAGCGGTACAGCAGTGGCGTTCCCAGGAGCACCCGAATCTTGTTCGCTATGATGGAACTGGGGTGCATCACGACATCGGCGCCCACCGCCTCGAAGATACTCTCATTGTCCTGATTGTTTTGCCGAGCGACGACAAATAAGCCTGGGGACAATTCCTTGGCGGTCATGATGATGGAGAGGTTATTGGCATCGTTATCCGTACCCGCCACCAAACCAACCGCCTTGCGAATATCCGCCTGCTCCAGCGTCTCCGCTTCGGTGCCTCTTCCCTCGATGCACCCCTCTTCCGGGTGGCCTGTAAGACTGGGAGTCGCCTCGATCACTACGGCATGAATACCTTCGTCTTTCAGGCGCCGGTAGATCGCCTTGCCGAACCGCCCAAACCCACACACAATCCAATGTCCCTTGTGAGGCGGATAAACCGGCTCCGTGAGGGGCTGATGACTGATCCCCGTCAGCCACTCATTCAGCACGTAGAGCCCGGGAGACTGTAAGGCGGTTGCCAGATGGAGCGCGAACGTATCGTAAGGGTCGATGATATAGTCAGTACCGAACGACCGCATGTTGGCCTCGATATCGTGAGAGTCCGCCCGGCAGATCACCTTGATCTTAGGATGCAGCAACTTGCTGGTGATGGCTATCTTCAGGTTGGCCTCGTTGACATTGGTAATCGCCACCACACCAGCGCACAAGGCATGCTTGAGTCCCGCTTCGATCAGATGACGGGGTCGGCGGGCATCGGCGCACAATGCTGGAACGTACTCCTGGAGGTTTTCCAGCTGCAGCGAGTCGATGCGTTCCTGATCAATATCGATAGCCACCACGTTCTGATGCCGGTCGGTCAGGCTCCTAACCAATCCCCCCCCGGTCTCTCCATATCCACATATCACGTAGAACGGCTCGCGCTGCCGTTTGATACGCTGAGAGAACCTACGCTCGGTGATCGCTTGCTGAAACCCCTTGTCCTGAACCAATGACAACAGATTTCCAATCGCATAGAACCAGACCACCACGGTCATATAGAGGGAAAAAATAACCCACAAACGCTGGGCATCGGAAAACTCAAAGGGTATCTCACCAAACCCGATCGTAGTGGACATGAAACTCACAAAGTAGAAGGCATGAAAGAAGTCCATGTACCAGCGGTTTCCATCCCCATCCTGACCCGGTATTAGTGTCAAACCCAACACCGCCACGGCGTGGGCCACGATTAATGTCAAAAGCGGCCGCCGCATGCGGCGAAAAGCAAGGAAAATGATGTTTTCCATGTGCGGGGATATTAGCGGCGCAACATCACCGTCTCGATAACCAACAGCACCACCGACACCACATTCGCCAGCAGGGCACCACCCGATAACGAGACGATGCTCGCCATCACCACCGGTGTAAAACCCACGTCCGACACATGCATGGCAAGTGCCCAAACCAAGGCGGCGGTAAGGAGTTGCAGGTCAGCCACCAAACTGGTGGCTAGCAACACCGCGCCCATTTGCGTACGGTCGCCAAACTTTAGGATCGTAGCGATAAGGTTTACCACCACCACGGCAAACAACTCGTAAACATGGTGGTGATCCGGGTCGTCTATCTCCCCCAGAAAAAAACCAAAATTCAATGTCAGCGCCAGTACGATAAAGAAACCAAAGACGACTTTTTCGGGATTCATCAGATGCTCCTCTGGGGACGCATTTTCTTGCTATTATGCCGTTTCTACAGCTCCAGTGGCGAATAATACGCCATATCCATGGGCTTCGGGAGCATCGTTCTCGACCCCAAAAACAATCAGGTCATGAGGAATACATTGCTCCATTACTATCTTCGAATATGACGGTTTGTTTCTTGCGGTAACACCCGAATGTTACCTATCAGGCGTGATTCGCTACTTTTGGTAACATTATCTTTTAATATATCTTCCTCATGAAACATTACCCTTTAAAAGTTCATCAATAAGCTGTATTTATTGCATCGCTTCGTGCTATATATCGCGGAGGTCGGACAGCAATATCTCTCATGGCGGAGAGCTTCCAGGGGTTGGAATGGTCTAAAAGAAAGTTACCGGCCATTAGGATTTGGATCGCACGGACGCATGGGAACTCGAGCGTCTAACTTCATAACTTTAATAAACCGGAGGGCTGTTTATGAACACACCTCAGCTAAGTGCGGGGGAGGCATATTGGAAAGCCAATCTGCGCATAATCGTAGTACACCTGATTATTTGGGCCTTTGTGTCCTACTTCTGCGGGATCATCCTAAGGCCCTTGCTTTCCGGCATCCATGTCGGCGGCACGGATCTCGGTTTCTGGTTCGCCCAGCAGGGAGCCATGTTTGTATTCATCATTCAGATCTTCGTGTACACGGCCCAGATGAACGCGCTGGACCGCAAACACGATGTCCACGAAGACTAAATCTACAGGGGACAATTAAATGGATCTGCAAACACTGACTTATATCGTTGTGGGCGCAACATTTGCCCTATACATCGGCATCGCCATCTGGGCACGTGCCGGCAGCACCGGCGAATTTTACGCCGCGGGGCGTGGCGTCCATCCGGTGGCCAATGGTATGGCTACCGCGGCGGACTGGATGTCGGCTGCTTCTTTTATCTCCATGGCCGGCCTGATCGCGTTCATGGGTTACGACGCTTCGCTGTTCCTCATGGGCTGGACGGGCGG
>JAGRGP010000056.1 GCA_020445415.1 Gammaproteobacteria bacterium
TGCATGCCCATGTGCATGAAGGTGGAGTCACCGATGACAGCGATGATCTTTTTATCTTTGTCCGCTTCGACCCGGCCTTTGTCCAAGCCCAGAGCGACCCCCATGGAGGCCCCCATGCAAATGGTGGTATCCAGTGCATTCCAGGGATGGCCGGCACCTAGGGTGTAGCAGCCGATATCGCCCGAAATGGACGTGTTCCTGATTTTTGACAGACAGTAATAAATACCCAGGTGCGGGCAGGCCGCGCACATTGTGGGTGGCCTGGGAAACAGGCCGATGCCGGGATTCAGCTCCACTTGCGGAGGCTGCTCGGCCCGGGCACTGGGTGGAACCGGGGGAGGACTCTCTACCAGCGGTTCTCCCAACAACTTGCCGACAGCCGGCCGCAGCACGTGGGGAGCCAGCTCTCCGATACGCGGCAGTAGTGCCTTGCCGAGCACTTCAATACCGGCCGCCTTGATTTCGGTTTCCAGGAGCGGTTCCACCTCCTCGGCCACCACTAACTGGTCGACCTGATTGGAGAGTGCCCGGATCTTCTCCATTGGTACCGGATAGCTCATACCCAGTTTGAGAATCGGAAACTCGGGATATGCTTCGAGCAGATGCATGAATACCGGTCCGGAGGTAACGAAACCGATCCGGCGATCCGTGCCAGGATGCAGAACGTTAAGCTCGGAGGATTCGCTGTAGCTTTTCATCGCATCCTCGCGCTCATACATCATGGGGATACGATGGACCGCATTGCCAGGTGTCATCACATACCGTGCCGGGTCCTTCTGGAAACCCATACCGCCGTGGTCGGGAGTCAAGTGCTCACCGGGAGTCACTACGCCCTTGACGTGGCAGATACGGGTGGTAAGCCGCAGGATCACCGGGGTAGAGAACTGTTCCGAGAGTTGGAATGCAAAGCGAGTAAGGTCGTAAGCTTCTTGGGCGTCGGCGGGCTCGAGTACCGGAACATGGGCGAAGCGCCCCCAAAACCGTGAATCCTGCTCATTTTGGGAGGACGACAGGCCCACATCATCAGCCACCGCAATGACCAGGCCACCGATTGCGCCGATCAGCGTTTGGGTCATCAGCGCGTCCGACGCTACATTCAGGCCCACGTGTTTCATGGCACAGAGTGAACGGCTGCCAGCCAGCGATGCACCGATGGCAACCTCCAGGGAAACTTTCTCGTTTACCGACCATTCGGAATACATGCCGGATAGATGGGCGGCGTGTTCCAGGATCTCGGTTGAGGGGGTTCCGGGATATGCGGCTATGACTTTGCACCCGGCATCCCAGGCGCCTCTGGCCACGGCTTCGTTTCCCGACATAAAGCGCCGGTTACTCTCCGGCAGAGGATTCACGGCATTCACTATAATCACCTTACAGATCTAATGGCTGGTTCTGCGCTGCGTTATCCAGAACCGCCGGACGAATGGACCAGGAACTAGGGTGCGGTCCCCGAATGTTACCGAAAAGTTTCCGGGAAATCAGCCTTTGCGGTGATCGATGACACGTACCGCCTTGCCTTCGGAGCGTGGAACTTCGTTAACGTCCTTTATGACAACTTGGCAGCTAACGCCAATGAAATCCTTGATGTCACGTACCACCTTGGCCGCGACCTTGTCGCGATGCTCCTGAGGCTGTTCCATGAGTGGCGGACTCGCTTCCACGTTAACCACCATGGTGTCCATGCTGCCTTTGCGGAAGACTTCGATTTGATAGAACGGCGATAGGGTCTCCGTCTGCATCAGTACCGACTCGACCTGAGATGGAAATACATTGACGCCCCGAATAATCAGCATGTCATCGCTGCGGCCGGTGATTCGGGACATACGCACATGGGTGCGGCCACATTTGCATGGGGCAGGGTTGAGCACCGAGATGTCGCGGGTCCGATAGCGGATTACCGGGAAAGCCTCTTTGGTAAGGGAGGTGAACACGATCTCACCCTCTTCACCGTAGGGCAGTGGTTTACCAGAGTTCACGTCCACGCACTCGACCAGGAAATGGTCTTCCCAGATATGCAGGCCTTTTTTGGCCTCGATGCATTCGTTACCCACGCCCGGTCCCAGTACTTCGGAGAGCCCGTAAATATCGATGCAATCGATCCCCAGCCTGGATTCGAGCTCGTACCGCATTTCCTCGGTCCAGGGTTCGGCGCCATGGATACCCACGCGGAGTGGTAACTTCCTGATATCGACTCCCATCTCCTCGGCGGCTTCCGCCAAATTGAGGGCATATGAGGGTGTGCAGCTGATGGCGGTAGGGGCGAAGTCCTTGAGCAGCATGATCTGTTTCTGAGTTTGACCACCGGACATGGGGGTCACCATGACTCCGAGTTCCTCGCCTCCGTAATGAAGCCCCAAGCCACCCGTAAACAGGCCATAGCCGTAGGCGTTATGCAACCGGTCCCCGGGCCGCATGCCCGAGGCGGCCAGGCAACGGGCCACTAGCCTTGCCCAGTTTCTGATATCACGACGGGTGTATCCCACCACGGTTGGTTTCCCGGTCGTCCCCGAGGAGGCATGGATCCGCACTACCTGCTCGGTAGGCACCGCAAACAAGCCGAACGGGTAGTTCTCCCGCAAATGCTCTTTCTTGGTGTAAGGCAGCAATCGTACGTCGGAGAGACTCTTGATGTGGTGTGGCTTGACGCCGAGATCGTCCATTGCATCGTGATAAAAACCGACGGTGTGGTAACAACGCTCCACAGTCGCTTTGAGTCGCTTGAGTTGCAGTGCTTCAAGATCTTCTCTAGGTAGGGTCTCGACACGGTTGTGCAGGATCATGATCTCTCCCCGTTCATCCAGTCAGTAAGTTTGTCGGTGCGCCTGAAGACAGTTCCACTGAATAAGCCGACGAGCTGCTGCCCAGCGGTTCTTACCTCGATGCCGTAATGACCCGTACGGCCCGTCTTGTGGGACTCCCGTGCCTCGGCGATCAGCTTATCTCCCAGCCGACTGGCTTCGGGGTAACTGATTTGTGCAGTCAGCGCCACGGCTACTCGGCCGTGGGAATTGGAGGCCACGGCGAAGGCGAAGTCCGCCAACGAAAAAGTTACCCCACCGTGGGTCAGGCCCACAGCATTGAGCATCTGTTCCGTAACCCGCAGACTGGCCCGGCAGTATCCTGGGGATACCATTTCGACCTCGATACCCAGCATCCTGGCGAATCGGTCCCGCTGGGACATCCAGTGCCCAATGCGTTCTGCTAACTGATTTTCCTGGCACATGTTTCGGGCATTCTAGTGTGGTTGCCGGCAGGTCTCCAGTAAAAACATTCCAAATTCATCAGGGACTTTGGAGAATCATCGCGATGCCTTGGCCAACACCCACGCACATCGTGCAAAGGGCGTGGCGGCCACCGCCGCGTCGTAGCTGATAAGCGGCGGTAGCAACCAGTCGGGCACCACTCATTCCCAAGGGGTGTCCCAGTGCGATCGCTCCCCCATTCGGGTTGACCCGGGGAGAATCATCCCCCAGTCCCAGCTCGCGCAACACGGCAAGTCCCTGGGCGGCAAACGCCTCATTGAGTTCGATGACATCCAGGTCGGCGACGCGCAGCCCGGTTATCTTCAGCAACTTGCGGGTTGCCGGTACCGGACCTATACCCATAATACGGGGCGCTACCCCCACTGCGGTGCAGGCCACTACCCGGGCCAGGGGCTCTAGGCCGAACTCGCTTCCCAGGGCCTCGCTTCCCAGGAGCAGTGCGCAGGCACCGTCGTTTATTCCGGACGAGTTTCCCGCAGTGACCGTACCGCCTTCGCGGAACGGAGTAGGCAGGCTACCCAATTCCTCGAGCGTGGTTTCGGGTCGGGGATGTTCATCTTCCCTGACCCAGTAGGGGTCCTTTCCCCGCGCTGGTATGGGTACCGCGACGATCTCGTTTTGCAGATACCCCTGGGCATGAGCCTGCGCAGTCAACTGCTGACTGCGCAGGGCAAACCGGTCTTGATCCGCTCTCGAAATCCGGTACTCCGAGGCCAGGTTTTCTGCGGTCTCGGGCATGGAATCCACCCCATAACGTGCCTTCATCAAGGGGTTTACGAAGCGCCAACCGATGGTGGTATCGTAGATCTCCGCCTTACGGGAAAAGGCGGTTTCCGCCTTCGGTAATACCATCGGTGCCCGTGACATGGACTCCACACCGCCGGCGATCATCAAGTTTGCTTCTCCCGATTTAATGGCCCGAGCGGCCATGGCGACGGCATCCATGCCTGATCCACAGAGCCGGTTGACGGTAGAGCCGGGCACCGATTCCGGTAAGCCGGCCAGCAATGCGCACATACGCGCTATATTACGGTTGTCTTCTCCAGCCTGATTGGCGCAACCGAGGATGACATCATCAACCCGTGACCAGTCGAGGTGGGGATTGCGCGCTATTAGCGCCCGCAAGGGGATTGCTCCAAGATCGTCAGCCCGGACATGCGCGAGGGCGCCGCCGAACCGGCCTATGGGGGTGCGTATCGCATCGAATATATAGGCCTCGGACATGGCTTCGCCCGGCTTAGGACGGGTTCCAGTAATTACTTGGCAGCAGCCTGTTACGCATCATGAAAGCGGCCGCCAGTTTCAGCCTTTCTGCGTAATAACAGAGAGGGACGGTAGCGGTCAAATCCGTAACTGCGCTGCAGATTCTCTAACACCTCCAGAACCACCGCCGGACTCAATCGGTCGGCCCATGCCAGGGGACCCAGCGGGTAGTTCACTCCCGCCTCCATGGCGGTATCAATCGCCACGGCGTCGCAAACCTGGTGCAGCAGGGTCTCCGCGGCTTCGTTGACGAGCATACAAAGGGTGCGGATGACCGGCAGCCCCGGGGTATCGTCTACCACGGCGACTTGTATTCCCAGCTTTTGAAACAATCCGGTAGCCTGCGCCAACGATCTGTCGGAGCAGTTATGGCCAGGGGCGAGCGCAATGTGGCGCGCTTTTGCATAGTTCACCGACAAGTCAAACAAGATTGTGTCGGGGATGCCGTCGTCTAGACTGCGCCGGGTGGCAGTGCGTCCATCACTCAGGGCAATTTGACCATTTTCCAGGGCAATATAGCCACGGGTGCCGGGTTTGCGGCTTACCGGGATACTCGACTCCGCCAACATCTCCGCCAGGGATTCCGCAGCTCCCAAGTCGCCGACGATTTCAACGGCTGGCGGGGCCGCGCCTGGGGGCGCTGTCACCGGTTGCGGGCGCCCCGCATTGTCACGGTAGTCGTAAAACCCGCGTCCAGTCTTGCGGCCTAGCAGGCCACCGTCCACCAGTTCCTTCTGCCGTTGGGAAGGCAGGAAGCGCGGATCGTTATAGAATGCGCTATGGATCGATGTGGTAACCGCATAGTTGATATCATGACCGATTAGGTCCATCAGTTCGAAGGGACCCATCGGGAAGCCACCGCCGCGCATGACAGCGTCCAATGTGCTGACGTCGGCAACCCCTTCCTCTAACAGGCGCAATGCCTCGGCATAGTAGGCCCTGGCAACCCGGTTGACGATGAATCCAGGCGTGGATCTGGCCCTGACCGGCCGTTTCCCCCAGTTCAGGGCGGTGGCGGTGATCGATTCCGCGACCGCCGGACTGGTATTGATCCCCGATACCACCTCGACTAGTTGCATGACTTGGGCAGGATTAAAAAAATGCATGCCTATCAGGTTTTCCGGGCGGACAAGGGCCGATGCAATAGCGGTAATCGATAGCGAAGAGGTATTGCTGGCCAGGATGGTCTGGGGGGGGCAAAACCGCTGCAGCTGGGTAAATAATGATTGCTTGGTTGCAAGGTCCTCGACTATTGCCTCAATAATCAAGTGTGATCCGGCAACCTCCCCGATCTGGTCGGCGGGTCGGAGATTAGCAAGTAGCTGGTTAACGGCATCGGAGGTCATTTTTCCTCGTTTGACCTGCTTGTCAAGTTGCTCCCGGACACTCTGAATTCCCCGGTGCAAAGCGGTTCGGTTGGTGTCATAGAGGATCGTAGGATGACCGGCCGCCGCGGCGACCTGGGCGATGCCGGCACCCATGATTCCGGCACCGATGACGGCTACCCGGTCGGATTTAGCGAGTGCAGGCATCTTAATCTCCGTTGAATTGAGGTGTTCGTTTCTGCAGAAACGCCGTGACACCCGCGCGGTAGTCGTTGGAAGCGCCGGCGATTGATTGGAGCTTACGTTCCAGTTCCAGCTGTTGCTCAAGGGTATTTCCGCCGCTGGCGTTGAGTGCCTGCTTGGTTAGCCCCAGACCCTTGGTGGGTTGTGTGGCAAGCCAGGCCGCTAGCATGGTGGACTCGTCGATTAATCGGTCGTCGTCGATTACCTGCCATATCATGCCCCATGCAAGGGCCTGATCCGCGGTAATCTTCTCCCCCAGCAGGGCCAGGCCCATGGCTCTGGCGCGGCCCACCAGCCGTGGCAAAGTCCAACTGCCCCCCGCGTCGGGAATCAGGCCGATCTTGGAAAAGCCTTGGAGAAACACGGCCGATCGTGCCGCGAGGACAATATCGCAACACAAGGCGATATTGGCTCCGGCACCGGCCGCTACGCCATTGACGGCGCACACCACAGGTTTTGGCAGTCGGGTGATGGCGCGTACCAGCGGATTGTAGTTTTTTTCCAGTGAGTCGCCGATATCGGGTGTGTGTTCTCCAGGAACAACTGCCCGGTCGCTTAAGTCTTGTCCGGCACAGAATCCACGCCCCGCACCGGTTAGTAAAAGACAGCGGACCTTGGGATCGGACTTCACCTGCTCCATGGCGTCTCTGAGTTCCGCATGCATGTCACTGGTAAAGCTGTTTAGGCTGTGGGGACGGTTCAGGGTTAGGGTGGCAACCCCATCGGCACTGGAGTAAAGAATGTTCCGGTATTCCATCTGTCTGTAATTGCGCGGAAGTAATCCCAATCGCCCCGCCGACACCCGATGGGTGGCAGCGGGGTGATTGTATGTGTCCCTCAGGGGCAGCTATTACGGTCGCTGTCCAGACTGCCGGTCAACAGCAAGAAGTCTTCGAATGGACCCATAACACTCATGGCCTCCATTTTCGGGCCTTCAAACTTCAGTTTTCCCGTAGCCATTGCACCCATCGGGCCGCAGCCCCAGTCGCCCTTGCCCATGCAAACCCAGTCCTGATCATTGGCATACATCAGATAATCGACATCTCCATTCAGCGCATTGTGCTGTACCGTACCGCCATAGCTGCAATGGGCTCCCCCCTCGGAATCGGTAATGGTTAGCTCTACTCGCCTGGTGGTATCACAGTCGGAGCGGTAAATATGGATTACCTTGTAGCCCCGACCCGCGTCATTTCCGATCCATTTGCCCGCCAGACCAGTCACCAGCTTTGGGTTTTCATTCCATGCGTTGCATGCTTCTGCCGCCCATTCTTCGGACATGAAAACCGGCGCAGCCCAGGTATTGGAGGCCGCCACTATGAGCGCCACCCACATTCCACCGCAGATTATCTTCATCGTATCCACCTCTCTTTAGCGTTTCTTTAGCGTTATCGTAATGAAATTACTTTATTTTTATCGGGAACGGGAGATCCGGCGGGGAAGTCTAGCAGATATCCTCGAGAGGGTAAAAAATATCCCCCGAGGGATGCACGGGGGATGTGGGGTGGAAGGGGGCGGATGCCTACTTAGGCATTAATATATCCCTTCAGTTTTTCCATAGCGCTTTTTTCAATTTGCCGGATTCGCTCGGCGGAAACGCCATAGCGGTCGGCAAGTTGATGCAGTGTCGCCTTATTTTCCGAAAGCCAGCGAGATTCGAGAATCGAGCGGCTGCGCTCGTCAAGTTCGTCAAGTGCTGCGTAGAGCCGCTCTTTTTCCCGCTGTTCCGTGTCGCTGCGCTCAAGCTGGGTCGAGGGTTCCATGCGCATGTCGGGGATGTAACCCGCCGGCGAGGTAGCTGTGAGATCATCGTCGCCATTACCCCCACCGTCAAAGGCGAGGTCATGATTACTCATTCGGGCTTCCATCTGCAGCACTGTCTCCGGCTTGACCCCAAGTTGCTCGGCAACGTCTTCGACCTCGTCTTTGGAAAACCAACCTAGACGTTTTTTCGAGCTGCGCAGATTGAAGAACAATTTTCGCTGGGACTTGGTGGTTGCCACCTTGACGATCCGCCAGTTACGCAATACAAACTCGTGGATCTCGGCCTTGATCCAGTGCACCGCAAAGGACACTAACCGAACGCCCAGGTCGGGATCGAATCGGCGCACCGCCTTCATCAGCCCAACCGTGCCTTCCTGAATGAGATCTGGAAGTGCCAACCCATAACCGGAATAACCCCGCGCGATCTTAATGACAAACCTCAGGTGAGACAGCACCAACAGGCGTGCCGCTTCAAGATCGTTGTTATCCCGCAGCCTCACTGCAAGCCCGTGTTCCTCTTCGGCACTGAGCATGGGAAGCTGGTAGGCTGCGCTAATATAAGCGTCCATGTTACCGGTGGGTAACACCGCAGGGATTGCTAACTCTTTCTTCATTGACAATACCTTACTTTCCTCTTTGTTTCATTTTAGCACTCGTAGCTCAAGAGTGCCAAAGTAATTGGCGCTCGAATGTTGAGAGTGCTAATACGGAAAAAGGTTCCCAGTTGGCGGGGTGACGCTAAAACCCCTGCCTCGAGGTAGGGAATCAGGTCGGTTCGCCGCTACTCAGGTGCCGTCCCACGGCAATCCATGAGCCGCCAATACCAAGCAATACCCCACAACCCAATAAGATCGCGGTGTTCTGCAGCCCCATTCCCGATAATTGAAAGCCGCTATTATAAAGCCCCGTCAAGCGGGCCACGGGTGCTTCCAATAGCAACAGAGAAACGGCGATAAGCAGCCAGCCGATAGTGCCGCCGATCAGTCCGTACCAGAAGCCGATGTAGATGAACGGCCTTCTGATAAAGGCATCGGTTGCCCCGACCAGCTGGGTGATCTCGATTTCCGCCCGTCGGTTCTGGATCTCCAACCGAATGGTATTGACCACAATCAGCAGTACCGCCAGGCAAAGCAATGCGGCCAACACCCACACCATACGGCCAGCGATAGCGGTAATCGCCTGGAAGCGCTGCAGCCATTGCAGATCGAGTTGGGAAAAGTCCACCTCTGGAAAGGCACCGAGTTCGTTGGCAAGAGCCTGGGCGGCTTCCGGACTACTGGCGGAGGCCGTGGGTTGAACCACCAGAACCATCGGCAACGGGTTGTCATCAAGTGTCTCCAGAACCTCGGCGAAACCGCTCAACCGGCGAAACTCATCCAACGCCTGGTCTCTGCTGATGACCCGAGTGTTGAGGATATCTCGTCTGCTCGACAGCTGACCGGCAACAGCATTCACCTGCGCTTCGGTCGAGTCTTGGCGCATGTACAGAGAAATAGTGGCGCTGGCATCCCAGCCGCCGCTTAACGTTTGGATGTTGTTGAGCAGCAAGTGCAATCCACCGGGTAAGGCGAGGGAGATACCGATGACCCCGGCGGTCATCAATGACGATAGGGGTGAACGGGCCAAGCGCCCGAGGCTAGCCAACGACACTTGAAGGTGGCGAGTAACCCAGGTGCCAATGCTTAGCCGGCGTCTCTTAGTGGCGCTGGCTGATCGATTTTTAGCGGTGGACCGCACACGCTTTCCGTTGGTTCCAGGTCGTAAGCATCTTAATCGTTTAGTCTCTCAGTGCCGCGCTAGCGGTGGGGAGAAATCCCGGTGGTTATCGCCAACGAGTCGCCCCTGTTTCAGTACCAGGGTGCGCCGATTCATGCGTTTCACCAAATCGAGGTCGTGGGTGGCGATCAGCAGGGTGACCCCCACCTGATTGAATTGCTCGAACAGGGTGAATATCTCCCGGGACAGTTCCGGATCCAGGTTGCCGGTGGGTTCGTCCGCCAGCACCACCGGTGGGCGGCTGACCACTGCCCTGGCGATGCCTACCCGCTGTTGCTCACCTCCCGAGAGGGTGACCGGATAATCTCTCTCCCGTTGCAACAGGCCGACTTTGTCGAGTGCCGCACGAACCCGCCTGCCTACTTCACCATGACTCAAGCCGGCCACGATCAACGGCATGGCGACGTTGTCGAATATGGTGCGATCATGAAGCAACCGGTGGTCCTGGAAGATCATGCCGACTTCGCGCCGATGATAGGGTATTAATCTGCGACTCAGGCGGCTGAGGTTTCTCCCGCCCACCCGTACCTGTCCTCGAGTGCTGCGCTCCAACAGGGCAACCAGTCTGAGCATGGTGCTCTTTCCGGCCCCTGAGTGGCCGGTGAGGAATACCATCTCTCCGGACTCGACATGCAAGTCAATGCCACTGACCCCCTCGTGGCCCCCCGGATAGCGCTTACTGACGTTTTCGAACGAAATCATATGGATTGGGCTGGCGGGCACCTGGTCTGCTTAGTCGTCGAATAGCGCATCAACGAATTCCCCCGCATCGAAGCGACGTAAATCCTCGATCGATTCTCCGAGACCAATGAACCGGATCGGGATATCGAGCTGTTCTCCGATGGCGAACAGTATGCCTCCCTTGGCCGTGCCGTCTAGCTTGGTCATCGTGATCCCGGTGAGTCCAACGGTTTGATCGAATTGCCGCGCCTGGTTAAGCGCGTTTTGTCCGTTGGTGGCATCGATTACCAGCATCACTTCATGCGGTGCGTCGGGGTCCAGTTTCTTTAGCACGCGGACGATCTTGGCCAGCTCGTCCATGAGGTTGCCCTTGGTATGCAGGCGGCCCGCGGTATCGGCAATTAGTACATCCATGCCCCTGGCGGTTGCCGCCTGCAGGGCGTCGAAGATCACCGAAGCCGAATCCGCCCCGGTCTGTTGAGCGATTACCGGTATACCGTTGCGTTCCCCCCAGGCTTGCAGCTGTTCGACGGCGGCGGCGCGGAAGGTATCCCCGGCTGCCAGCATGACCCGCTGTCCGTCGTCCTTGAGGCGCTTCGCCAGTTTGCCGATAGTAGTGGTCTTGCCAGCGCCATTGATACCCACCAGCAGCAACACTTGCGGTTTCCCTTCCCGTGCCGGGATAACCGGGCGCTGAGAGCGCTCCAGGATATTGCGCAGTTGGTCCTTGAGGGCGCGCTTCAACGCAACCGGATCGGCAAGTTCCCGGCGTTTTACCTGTCCGGTAAGGTCACCGATGATCCGGGTGGTGGCCTCGACTCCCACGTCGGCGGTCAGGAGCAAGGTCTCCAGTTCCTCCAACAAGTCTTCGTCGATGACCTTGCGTCCCAACACCAGATCGGCAAGGCCCGCGGAAAGGTTGCCGCGGGTTTTCGCTAGCCGCCGGCGAAGTGCAGAAATAAGCCCAGATCTCGCTTCTTGCTCCCCTAAGCTCGCCGGTTCCCGGCCGTCTTTGTCCTTGTTTCTTTCTTTTCCGAATCCGAACATACCGTTTTGGGCGATTCTCCGGGGCGGTGGAACCCACAGCCCGTAAGCTTGTCACTAAACCTTGACTGGCTTGGACATCGAATGCGGGATCTGGAAGAATCTCCGATCCTGCGACTTATGAGTTTGGCGGAATCCTAACATTTTGTACGGTCGCAACCTATCCCGTATTTAGACAAGGAACGAAAGGTGTAAATCATGAGAATCATTCTGATCACGCTATGCCTGGTTTTGGCAGTGCCGGCAGCCGCCAAGTCGGTGGTGCATGAGTACCGCCTGGAGAATGGGATGAAGGTCATCGTCAAAGAGGATAGGCGCGCACCGATTGTTGTTTCCCAAGTCTGGTACAAGGTGGGTTCCTCCTATGAGCCGGCGGGTATCACTGGCATTTCCCATGTGCTGGAGCACATGATGTTCAAAGGGACCAAGGCTCATCCGCCCGGCGAATTCTCACGTATCGTGGCCGCGAACGGTGGCAGCGAGAATGCCTTTACGGGGCGCGATTACACCGCCTATTTTCAGACTGTGTCCAATGATCGCCTTGAAGCAATGCTCGAATTGGAAGCGGACCGCATGCGTAATCTGACCCTTCCGGAGGAGGAATTCTTGAAGGAGGTGGAGGTGGTGAAAGAGGAGCGCCGGTTGCGTACCGAAGATAACCCGATGTCGCTCACCTACGAGCAGTTTTCGGCGGTTGCCTACCGGAGTCTGCCTTATGCCAATCCGATTATCGGATGGATGAATGATCTCAACAACCTCACGGTGAAAGATCTGCGTTTCTGGTATCGGCGGTGGTACGCTCCCAACAATGCGATCCTGGTTGTCGTGGGGGACGTCGACCCCCAGTCGGTTCTTGCCATGGCTCGGCGTCACTTCGGCCCCATGCAAGCCGAATCCCTACCGGAGCTGAAGCCGCTGCGAGAGCCCAGTCAAAGGGGAGAGGCGAGGGTGAAGGTACGAGCCCCAGCCAAAGAACCTTACCTGGTGTTTGGCTATAAGACGCCTAACGTCGGGTCTGCCGATGAAGATTGGGAACCCTATGCCTTGGAGGTATTGGCCTCCGTACTGGATGGTGGCAGCAGCGCCCGGTTTAGCCGCAACTTGGTGCGTGGTTCCGAGGTGGCGGTCTCGGCTGGTGCCGAATACAACGCCTTTAGCCGCTTGCCGGGGATGTTACTTGTGGACGGGACGCCGTCTCCCGGGCACGATTTACGACAATTGGAGCAGGCCCTGCGCGGCCAGTTGGAACAGCTCAAGGAGAAGCCGGTTGATGGGCAAGAGCTGGACCGGATCAAGGCCCAGGTGGTGGCATCCAAGGTGTATGAACTGGATTCGGTGTTTTATCAAGCGATGCAGATCGGCTTGCTCGAGACAATCGGATTGGATTGGCGGCTGGCCGATCGGTACGTGGAGCGGATCCGGCAGGTAACCCCCGAGCAGGTGCGGGCAGTGGCCCGTAAGTATATCAACGACGAGAACCTAACCCTGGCGGAATTGGAGCCGCTTCCCCTGGAGGACAGGAAGGTGTCGGCCAATACACAGGGGGCTCGCAATGATCTCCGTTAACCGGTGGACGCGATTGGTCTGGGGGGTGTGCTGCCTGGTCTGGGGGCAGGTGCTATGGGCGGCGCCCCAAATTGACGACTGGTACACTCATAATGGTGCCCGGGTCCTATTCGTGAACGCACCTGAGTTACCGATGGTTGATGTGCGGGTGGTGTTCGACGCGGGAAGCGCCCGCGATGGCAATACTGCAGGCTTGGCGGAGATGACCAATACCCTTCTTAACGACGGGGCGGGCGCTTGGGATGCCGACCAGATCGCCGCTCGGCTGGAATCGGTTGGAGCCAAATTGGGTTTCGGGGCCGCACGGGACATGGCCTGGGTGACATTGCGGACCCTGACCGACCCTGAGGCTTATGATCGGGCGGTCGGCACCCTGGCCGTGGTGTTGGGGCAGCCAACTTTTGAACAAGACGATCTGGAACGCAACCGCAAGGCGATGCAGACCGCTCTACGGGTTGGGGAGCAAGAACCTGGAACCGTGGCTGAAAAGGCCTATTTTCATGCCCTGTATCGGGATCATCCTTATGCTATTCCCAGTGACGGTACAAGCGCGTCTCTGGAAGCCATTACCCGCGAACAGGTTGTTGCGTTTTACCGGCAGTACTACGTGGCGAAAAATGCCCGGGTCGCGATTATCGGTGCACTGGACCGTCCCCAAGCCGAAGCGCTGGCTGAGCGTGTTGTCGGTGAGTTGCCAAGCGGGGAGTCCGCGCCAGGGTTGCCGCCGGTACCCAAGCTGCAGCAGGGGATTGAAATTCATACCCCCTTTCCCTCCAGCCAGAGCCACATCTTGATGGGGCAGCCAGGTATGCATCGGGGCGACCCCGATTATTTCCCGCTCTATGTTGGTAACCATATCCTGGGGGGCAGTGGCCTGGTATCTCAATTGAGTCAGGAGGTACGGGAGAAGCGGGGGCTTTCGTACAGCGTGTACAGTTATTTTTCGCCGATGCGTAGGAGTGGGCCGTTTATCATTGGTGCGCAAACCAAGAATTCACAGGTCGACGAGGCGGTCGCGGTAATCCAGCAGACCCTGCAGCGGTACCTGGACAACGGACCCACCGAGCAGGAGCTGATTGCCGCCAAACAGAACATTAGCGGCGGGTTTCCGTTGCGGATAGCCAGTAATAGCAAGATTGTCGAGTATCTTGCCATGATAGCGTTTTACGATCTGCCATTGGATTTCCTGGAAACCTTCGTCACTAAGGTAGAGGCGGTAACCCGGGAGCAGATTCATCAAGCCTTTAAGCGCCGACTTGATCCGGACGGCTTCGTTGTAGTGACGGTAGGTAATGCCAAAGCGGCGCCCGATAGCTGACAGGACCCCGGGCGGGCGGGAACGGGTGCGGATTATCGGCGGAACGCATCGTGGGCGGGTTATTGAATTCCTTCCGCTCTCCGGGCTGAGACCTACGCCGGACCGGATTCGTGAAACCCTGTTCAACTGGTTGCGGACGATATTGCCGGGGGCCGATTGCCTGGATCTGTTTGCCGGCAGCGGTGTACTTGGGCTGGAGGCTGCCTCCCGAGGGGCGCGGCGGGTGGTGCTGGTGGATCATGCCGCTGAGGCGGCGGCCAGGATAGCCCGCTATATCGCGCAGTTCGAGTTGCACGGGGTTTCGGTACACTGCGGAGATGCCCTGGCCTGGCTTCGGGGCCCAGCTCAAGGATTTGACGTGGTCTTCCTCGATCCGCCCTTTTCCAGCGACCTGCTGGAGCCCTGTTGTCAGTTGCTGGATCGGGGAGGGTGGCTCAAACCCGCTGCGCGAATCTACCTCGAGATGGATCGGCATCGGCCATTACCGTCCCTGCCCCCCGGCTGGCGGGTCATCCGGGAGAAAAAGGCCGGGCAAGTCTGCTACTATTTATGTCTTTCGGATCTCATTGACGATCACGCTTCCGCGGACCTGCCGGGATGCGGCCGGTCGGACTAGAGAAATATCATTTGACATGGTGGGGCACGGCTATATCATCCCGCATCTGAAACATGGGCGCATACATGAAAACTGCGGTCTATCCCGGTACTTTTGATCCAATCACCAATGGGCACAGCGATCTTATCAGCCGGGCAACGGTGGTCTTTGACAAGGTCATCGTAGCCATCGCGGCTAGCCCGGCCAAGCTGCCTAGATTTACGCTCGAGAAACGGGTGGAACTGGCCCGGCAGGTTCTGACCGATTTTGAGCGCGTGGAAATTGTCGAGTTTAACAGCCTGTTGGTGGATTTTGCGCGGGAGTGCCGAGCCGATGTGATTTTACGGGGGTTGCGGGCGGTCTCCGATTTTGAGTACGAATTTCAGTTGGCCAGCATGAATCGCCGGTTGGCCCCTAAGGTGGAGACGATGTTCCTGACCCCGGCGGACCAGTTCTCCTATATTTCCTCCACGCTGGTCCGGGAGATTGCGGCACTAGGCGGTGATGTTTCGGAGTTTGTGCATCCCTGTGTGGTGGAGGCATTAAAGGGTTGATACCCGCATCGATTGACGGCGAGGGCAGAACGCCCCAAACCAGGAGTTAGAAGATGGCATTAATTATTACCGACGAATGCATCAATTGCG
>JAGRGP010000057.1 GCA_020445415.1 Gammaproteobacteria bacterium
GCTTACGCTAACAAATGTGGGTGGTCAGCATGAACTATCGATTTTCCATCGCTCGCCTGCCGCGCATCGTATTTGGCGGTGGCGTTTTTAAGCAACTGCCCGATCTGGTATCTCGCAATAGTCACTGCGTTTTGGTAGTGGTGGGAGCCCGGTCGTTTACCCAGACGCCTCAGTGGCAATGGTTACAACGGCAGTTTACCGAATCACGGATCGGTTGGGATTTGTGCCGCGTGACAGATGAGCCCTCCCCGGAACAGATCGATACTATCGTGAAGACCTATAGAAACGAAGGAATCGGCGTGGTACTGGGGATAGGGGGAGGTAGTGTGATGGATGCGGCCAAGGCCATTGCCGGATTGCTAATGGTCGACAACTCGGTGATGGATTTTCTGGAAGGTGTCGGCCGGGGGTTGGAGTATCAGGGACCGAGTGTCCCATTCATTGCGGTGCCGACAACGGCCGGCACCGGCAGCGAAGCAACCCAGAACGCCGTATTAAGTGTTCGGGGTGAGGGGGGATTCAAGAAATCGTTCCGTCACGAGCGGTTGGTAGCGCATTATGCCGTTGTTGATCCCGATTTAATGGCCGACTGCCCACCCTCGCTGATTGCCGCAAATGGCATGGATGCCCTGACTCAGCTTATCGAATCCTATGTCTCAACCCGTGCCGGGGCGTTTACCGATGGGCTGGTGGAGGGAGGTTTGCGAGCGGTCAGAGGCGGCCTGTTAGCTTGGTATGAGGAGGGAGGCCCGGCTGCCCGGGAGAAGATGGCATTTGCGGCGTTGGTGTCGGGCATTGCCCTGGCCCAAACCGGGTTGGGATCGGTTCATGGATTGGCTTCTCCGCTAGGAGGATTCTTCCCTATTCCCCACGGTGTGGTTTGCGGGACGCTACTGGCCCCGGCCACTCGCGTCAACATTGAGGCCATGATAAACCGCGAACCGGACAACAGGGGATTGGAAAAATACGCAGGGGTTGCCGAACTGCTCTGCAACCGCCGGTGGGAGGACCGCCAGCAGGCCAGGGAGGCGCTTGTTGAGCTGCTGCAGGACTGGATGCAACGTCTAAAATTGCCGCGCCTGGCCGATTACGGCATATCGGAGCACGATTTGCCGCGGGTGGCGGCCCATTCGAGGGGCGGCAGCATGAAGACCAATCCGATTATCCTCAGCGACGATGAACTGGTAGGAATCATGCGCCAACGTCTCTAGATGCAATCCTGCCGGTATTTATCTTGAGTGATGTTGACGGGCGTCAACGAAGCCTAACGCAAAGGGGTATCCGGCCGCTCCAAGGCGGTTCAGAATAACGCGATTTGCAAGGCGCGGTACTGGCGGTGCCCCAGGTCGGCGATTGACCCGCATTCCAAAGAGTAGCCACGCCTTCTCAAGCCCACTCGGAGCTGTATGACCCTTGTCAATCAAGAATCCGCAAGCCGCGATCGGTAGGTCTTCCCTCAAAGAAGGGCCGGTCGTATATCAGGCCGAAGACAGTCTCCTGGAGGATGACCGCAGGAAAAAGGATTTGACGCTCGCGGAATTGAACCACCTATTCAAACTCTATCTTTCCAAACAGCACGCGCGGATGGAAGATATCTCAATCCTAGGCCAGTTTTCGGTGATCTTTAACGATCCCCGTTTCGCTGTTTGGCACACGATGTCCAAGGGACAACAGAGTGATGCGTTGACGGAGATCGTGAACCTGCCCGAGGTGTGTGGCGATCTCATAGGTAAGATTGGGAGTACCGCCGGTGACCAGCAGATTGTTGGCTCGGTTATCAAGGATGCCTACCAAAACGCGATCGACAGTTTCTCACACGCGGCTTATATCCAGCAGCGCTACATCAACCATTTTCCGGGTTTCAAGGTCATTCTGTTCCTGAACCAACGTGACGAGCGTATGGTGCTAGTGCTCATCGATAACGGATTTGGCAGTAAGGTCACCAAGCCCAAGAAGCTCCATACCGGCCAGGAATACGGGGATGATTTCATTTCTCGGTTTGTGGATTGGATGGTACGCCGTTACGTGGAAAAGGAGGGCGATGTGAATCGGAATATCGCCTACACCGGTGGCCAGGGAATGGCATTTAAAAAAATACGTATCGAGCTAAAGTTGGATGTCGAACTACATTTCTTCAGTAACGGCGCGATCTTTGAGCTGAAGTTGAAAAATTTTTTCTAGCCGCCAGTGTTGCTCCGGTCACGGGCAGCTAAGCGGTCGGTCCCCCCCCCAAAAAAAACGGCAGACGGGGGGTGTCTGCCGGAACCTAAATAGCTTGGTAGGTTCTAGAGAGGAGGATGTGAAATTCGATCCGTTCTGGTAGCGGATGAGAAATACATCACCATTGCTATTCAATGCCTTATCGCGCTAGAAAGCGGTGCCACATGGATTTTCCGGAGGCCGTGGGAAATCCAACCTGCAACTTGCTGTATCAACTCCGCTACCGCCAGCGCACGGAGCTGCCGGGCCTTCGCCATGTAGTATTCGATGTCGGGGTTGCCAAATTCGTTTAAACGGATATCGTCTTCGTACTGCATGTCATAACTCCAAATATTTCAACATTATTACAACTCATCACCTGTCAGAAGATATTAAACGTTTGTCTTCTATCTTTGTCATGCTAACGGGTAATCAACCTATTTATTACCAACTTGGTATGCTATGTTAACGGCAGAAGTTGATATTATTAAGCGATAGATTTTCACTAAATAGTTAAATTTAATTCATCATTCGGAGTCGGAGATCAGAAAACTGCCACCGCTTCATTCGCTGCGCAGTTTCGAGGCCGCGGCAAGACTGGGCAGCTTCAACGGCGCTGCCCAGGAAATGTTCGTTACACCGTCGGCGGTGAGCCATCAAATTAAAAGCCTGGAGGAGTTTCTAGGTGTTCCCCTGTTTCGCCGGGAACGCCGCCGGGCAGTACTCACGGTGGCGGGTGAGAAGTATTTGAGCGCTGTTGAGCATGCATTGGATGAGATCGATATTGCGACCCGGCGTCTGCAGACCGCTCCCAATGCCAGCTCGGTAAATCTGAGTGTGGTGCCCGGATTCCTCACCCGTTGGCTGGTGCCCCGGATCAGGGATTTTCAGGAACAGCATCCCGACGTTGAGCTGCGATTAAGCACGTCTACGGGCCTGATTGATTTTCAGCATTCCGATATCGACATGTCGATCTATTTCGGGCGCGGTGACTGGGACCAGATTCATTCCGAATTTCTGCACAACGTAACGTTGGTGCCTGTATGCAGTCCAAAATTGTTAGAAGGGCCGCACCCCCTCGCCAAGCCGGGTGATTTGCGCTACCACACCCTGCTTCGCGTCTCTAGCCGTCAGGACGAGTGGAAGATGATCTTAGATACCGCGGGAATCGCGCGGACCTCGATCGATAAAAGCATGACCTTTTCTAGCACCGCGTTAGCGCTGAGTGCCGCGATCGAGGGTGCTGGGGTTGCCCTGACCGATTGTATTCTGGTGGAGCGGGAGCTGAAGTATGGTCAGCTGATCATTCCCCTGGAGTTGGAGCTAGAAACCTCTAATGCCTTCTTTCTTTGCAGCCCGGAAGGGCGGAAGCATTCGTTAGGCATGCAGGTGTTTCGCGATTGGATCATGAGGGCAATAGGAGAGCACATCGATGGACGTGCTAAATAGGATGTTGAGCCCTTTGTTATCGTTGCTGAGTCCAGCTAAGATAGACGACATAATAAGTCTTCTCTCAAGTAAGAGAAGGCACAAGACCAAACGTTTGATAACGGGCGGTCAAACCGGGTAGCGCATTAGCCGTTGTCATTCTGAATCTACATTTATATAGAGATACGGGAGCACGATAATGCATCACTCACAGGCCAAGCGGTTGCTCAAAGGTCAGTCTGGTAATGACCAAGGCGGGACCGGCCAACAGCGGGAGCTTCGCGAATCTGAACCCCGGCAGAGCCGATACCCGGGCATCGAGGCGGTCATTCATGGCAACGGCGCGGTAGCTCATGTCATGGGGCAGGTCTGTGGCGGTGTGATCGGCTACCCAATTACGCCCTCCACCGAGATCTCCGAGCTGTTCGAGGCATTTCGGGCGGCCGGTGGCTGCAATGTTTGGGGTAAGCACCCGTTCTTTTTCGAACCCGAAGGCGAGCACTCGGCCCAAAGTGGTGCCATGGGTGCGGCATTAACCGGTGGCCGCTACATATCCAATGCCTCATCCAGCCAGGGGATTCTCTACGGGCTGGAATCCCATTATGTCACTGTGGGAAAAAAGATCGGCGGGTTCGTATTGCAGATTGCCGCGCGGGTGGTATCCAGGCACTCGTTGAATGTCATGGCGGGTCACGACGATGTATACGCGTTATTGCCGTCGGGATACACAATCCTCTTCGCCAGCAATCCTCAGGAAGCGGCTGATCTGGCCGCCATCGCTTACCGGGTCAGCGCCTTATCACTGATCCCTGTGGCCAATGCCATGGACGGATTCGCCACCAGCCACATGCAGAGCGAGGTTCGCTTGCCAGAGCCCGAGCTACTGCGGGAGTTTCTCGGCGATCCGGAAAGCTGGATACCGGCGCCCACCGTGGCGCAGGAGATTCTCTATGGCGCTAGGGGCAGGGTATTTCAGCTCTCCCAATATTTACAGCGACACCAGGCTGATGTTCCGGCGGATGACTTGGCATCGTTACGGGCCTTTCTGAACGACCGGGCAGACGAGATCGAGAACGACAACCTGGGTGCGTTGATCGACACGTGTTACGGTTGGATTCCCGAGGAGTTGCGTGCTCAGTGGCGCAGGCAATGGCTCAATGCTCACCAGAAAGGAACCCGCCAGTTGGTGCCAGCGTTGGTTGACGTGAACAATCCGGGTCTCACCGGAGGTGTTCAGAATCAGCCGGATTTCCAAGCGGGTAGCATCGACCATAAGAGCCACTTTGCCAACGAAGTACCGCGCTTCGTGACCCAGGCAATGGACGAATATGCTGACCTAACCGGCCGGGTTTACCGTCCGGTGCAAACCTTTATGGCCGAAGATGCTGATCATGTGATCGTGGGGCTCGGCTCAGTGACAGACGATGCGGAGGCTGTGGCCGCCTATCTGCGCCGGCAAGGCAAGAAAGTTGGAGTGGTTTCCATCAAATTGCTGCATCCATTTCCGGAGGCGGAATTGGTCAAGGCACTGGATGGCCGGCAGGCGGTTACCGTTCTAGAACGGTCCGAAGTCACATCCCTCACCAGTCTAGTGACCCAGGCGCTATTCAAAGGCCGAGAAAATGGTGCCTTTGTCCGGCATCCGGGCATTCCGCCGATCTCCGAATTACCCAAGTTGAGTACCGGTATCTTTGGGCTTGGAGCCCATGATCTCCAGCCTCGGGATTTGATCGCGGCGTTTCACAATATGGAGAGTTCGATCAATGTTCCATTCTTCTACCTAGGCTCCCAGTTCTTTTCCGAGCACCCCTCCAATGCCATGGCGGGGATACAGAAACGGCTGCGCGATGCTTACCCCGAAACCGAATTCATGACCTTTAAGACCGCGCCAAATCCCAGGTTGCTTCCTGAAGAGGCATTTCGGGTGCGGTTTCATTCGATCGGAGGCTACGGAACCATAGCCACCGGCAAGCTGCTTACCGATATCTTAGCCGGATTGCTGGGGATGCATTCGAAATCATCGCCAAAATATGGTTCGGAGAAGAGCGGGGCGCCGACCAATTTTTATATCTCCTTCAGCCCAGAGCCAATTAAGATCACTAATGCGGAATTGGAAGATGTCGAGATTGTGGTTTCTCCCGACCATAAGGTATTTAGTCACACCAATCCCCTGAAGGGGCTCGTCAGGGGCGGAACCTTCATTCTCCAGTCCCATCACACCCCCATCGAGGTGTGGAAGGAACTGCCGGCCCACGCCCGCAAGACCATCCGGGAGAATGATATCCACCTGTACATTGTCGATGCCTTCCGCGTTGCCAAACGCCATGCGCCGGCTCCTGACCTCGAGATCAGGATGATGGGGATCGCCTTTATCGGGGCGGTTTGCGGCCATGTGGATCGCATCGTCGCCGATGCCACCGAAGCGAGCATACTGGAGAAGATTAAGCGCCAGGTGATCAAGAAGTTTGGTACCAAAGGGGAAACGGTAGTCGCCAGCAACATGAGTGTGATCCAGGAGGGCCTGCACGCGACCCACAAGGTCGATTATCAGCAGGCCGAATATCTGGAGGCGGAGAAGCTTGTGCCGGTGCAGAGCGGACCAGGTGTGGAGGTTTCGGCCTCCATGTCAAGGGCTCTGAGCCGATCCGCGACCGCGGGCTTTTTCGATCAAGAGTATTACCGGGAAACTGTTTCCGACCGCTTCAAGGATGGCGGTATCGGAAGCGCACCGGTGCTCCCCGGGGTGGGTATGTTCATGCCGGTGGCTAGTGCCGCTTGGCGGGACAAGGGGCTGTTCCGTTTGCAGGTTCCCAGCTATACCGCCCATCTCTGTACCGGTTGCATGGAATGCGCGGTGGTCTGTCCGGATGCGGCAATCCCTAACACCGTGCACGAGATTCACGATCTGCTGCTAACCGCGATCGCCGGCTTGCAGGTGACCGACCAGCAGCGAAACTTGCTGTCCAGCCATGTCTATCCGCTGACCAAATCGGTGCGGGACATTTATCGCAATCTGCCCAGCAAGGACTCAAAGTCATTCCACGAGATCGTGGCAGAGGCAGTGCGCGAGATCGAAACCGAAAACCTCTCTCTGAAGCGGGGCTTTCAGGAGATGGTAGACAGCCTGGAGGTCTTTCCGGTTGCCAAGACCCGGCCCTTTTTCGACGTCATGGAAAAGGCGGTGCCGGGAAGCGGTGGCCTGTACTCGGTGAACGTCGATCCCTGGAAGTGCAGCGGTTGTCTGGAATGTGTGGATGTCTGCGGCCCCGGCGCACTCTCCAGCGTACCCCAGGACAGCACCATGCTGCGCGCCTTACAGGGCAGTTTCCAGTTTCTTAGCAAGCTCCCCAATACCCCAGCACGGTTTACGGAAAACGCAATCCATCCAGGAGGAGATACCAAGCGCCTGCTGTTGGATCACGACAACTACTATTCCATGACCGGTGGGCATGGTGCCTGCCGGGGCTGCGGGGAAGTTACCGCGATCCGCCTGTTAACGGCCACCAACCGGGCGATCCATGAAAACCGGCGTAAGGCTCATGTTCATGAGTTGGAGGACTTGATCAAGCGGCTGGACGATAAACTGGGAAAGATCGTGCATGATGATCACGATCCCAACCGCAGACAGCGCATGACGAAGACCCGTGAAACACTCGAGGCGCGCCTTTACCGGTTTGAGAGCGGACCCACCGGTAATGGGCCGGCAGCGGCCACGATCGCAAACGCCACCGGCTGCAGCAGTGTCTATGCATCAACCTTTCCATACAATCCTTATACCGACCCCTGGGTGAATAGTCTGTTTCAGGACGCGGTGCCGGTTGCCAAAGGCCTATTCGAGGGTCTGAGTGCCAGCGCGGTGGAGGATTTCGGGGCCCTGCGCAAAGCAAGGCTGGACCTGGAGGATCATTACGATCCGGACACTCACGACACGTTTTTCCAGTATTTTCACTGGAGTCAGTTTTCCGAGGAAGAGCATCGGATGTTGCCGGCCGTAATTAGTATGGGCGGTGACGGCGCTACCTATGACATCGGCTTTGGCGCGTTATCCCGACTGCTGGTGACGGATACGCCGATTAAGGTGGTTGTACTTAACACCGGTGCCTATTCCAATACCGGCGGCCAGTCCTCAACCGCTAGTTTTACCGCGCAGGATTCGGATCTTAGTCGTTTTGGCTTGGCCCATATCGGTAAGCAGGAAGACCGTAAGGAGCTTGGCCTGATCGCGGCTTTCCATCCCAAGGTGCTGGTCGTTCAAGCGAACGCCGCGCTTCAGGCGCACTTCATGAAGAACGTGATGGAGTTTCTCAACTACAATGACTCTCCAGCATTGCTGGATGTCTACACGACCTGCCAATCGGAACATGGTATTGCCGATGACGCCGGCAGCCGGCGCGCACGGCTAGCGGTGGAAAGCCGCATGAGCCCGGTGTTCGTGCATGATCCGCGGCGGGGCGATACCTTGGCAGAGCGATTCTCTCTAGAGGGCAATCCCGAGATCGGCAAGGATTGGATTACCACCACGTTGGATTATGTGGATGACGAGGGTCATGCCCAACTATTGGAGATTCCTTTCACAGCGGCGGACTTTGCGTTGCATGAGGGACGTTTCAAGAAGCATTTCCATCGAGTCTCGGAAAGTGATGGATTGATTCCGGTGCACCAATTCATCGATCTCAAGAAATCCGACCGTTATGGCAAGACCCCCTTTATCTGGTCAACTGACAGTGAGCGGAAGCTGATAAAGCTGGCTGTGTCTCCGGCGATTATCGAATTGACACAAGAACGCCGTCGCAACTGGCGCATGCTGGAGTATCTCAGCGGCCTACATATCGATCGCCTGCATGAGAGCCATAGGCGCGAGCTGGAAGACTGGGAACGGAGATATACGCAGTCCAACCAGGAACGGGAGGCGTCTATCGATTCCATCGTCCGGGGCATGGCCGAATTGGCGGCGGTTTCTGGTGCTCCGCCGACGCCCGGAGAGTACCAGGTGCCGGTTTCGGCCATCACCAGGATGCCCGCAACCCCAAGCCCAGGGGAGGCACCGGCAGCGGCTTCGCAGTCGCAGCCCCTTGTGGAGATCGCCGAGGCGGATCTTCCCAAATGCACTAACTGCAAAACCTGCTACCAAGACTTGAGCGAGTTGTTCGAGAAGACCAAGATCGTGGTGGATGGCGAATCCAAGGAGGTGAGCCGGGTGATACCCGGTGTGCTGGAGCGGATTGAACTCACGCCAGCGCTGATACACCGGGCCTCGCGGGTAGCGGACGATTGCGACGCGGAAATTATCCGCTTCCATTCTCCCGCTTGAGGGATCCTTGGATTCAACGGTATTGACGAGGAATGGCTATGTCAGAACAAACCGAACACCAGGTAGGCGGAGACCCCGGCAATGTAAGGCATGTTCCCCCGGATATTTCGGCCCATCCCTATAATCGGGAGGATCTGGATAGATACTACTCAGCCAATCAGGAGATTCTATCCAATCGGCACCGCATCGAAGATGCGGGTCGCCAAATGCAAGAGCTGGAGCACAGCCGGGCGGTCGAACTCTTTCAGAAGCAGGTGGAGCTGTTACAACGCCGCCTGATCAACAGCCCCCGGGCATTCAGCGAAATTTTTATCAACGAAGGGATGCAAGCGATTGCCTGGGAGTTTCAGCAGGAGGAATTGGGAGAACGGTTTACCAAGACCTTCTGGGGCCTGCTGCTGCGAGATGATGACATGAGCAGGTTGTTATTGCGGTTCGTTTGGAATATCCCTCTTAAGTACAAACGCAAGCTCATCCGCGCCTTGGAACGATACTTGGCAGACCAGTATCCGGTATTCAGGGGGTTGTCCAAGGACTGGCCTGGGGGCAACAGTATTCCTCCCTATATCAGACCCCCCGCGGAGCGCGCCAAGGATTTTGATCTGGTTAACCAGGGATACCTGGGTTATATGGGGCTGGGATACAGCTTCCGGGAAGTGGAGTTGTTGGTTTGGCTTGAAGTGCTGCGTGACAAGCAATGCGATGATCGGCCCTGTGAACTTGGCCTGCCAATCATGGATGGCGGAGAAAACAAGGGCGGTTGTCCGGTCAAGATACATATCCCCGAGATGCTCCACCTCATGGGTGAAGGAAAGTTTCGGCAAGCCTTTCAGTTGATCAAGGAGTCCAACCCCTTACCCAATGTTACCGGCCGGGTCTGTCCCCAGGAGATCCAGTGTCAGGGGGTTTGCACTCACAACCAGCGGCCCATTGAAATCGGTCAATTGGAATGGTACCTGCCGCAGAGCGAAAAGGTGCACGATCCGGATGCCTTGCTGGAGAGCGGGCCGATAGCCAATCCTTGGGCGCGCGCGGAGAAGCCGCCTATCGCGGTGGTGGGCTCGGGTCCAGCAGGTTTGATCAACGCCTACCTGCTTTCCAAGGAGGGCTATCCGGTAACGGTGTTCGAGGCATTTCACAAGCTGGGCGGGGTGTTGCGTTATGGCATACCGGAATTCCGCTTACCCAACGAACTGATCGATGACGTAGTCCGGAAGATTGAGCAGCTGGGTGGCAAGTTTGTGCTCAACTTCCTGGTGGGTAAGACCGCCACCCTGGAAGCATTGAAACGGGCTGGATTTTGGCGGGTATTTATCGGTACTGGGGCCGGGTTACCCCGCTTCATGAATGTGCCCGGAGAGCATCTGCTGGGTATCTTGTCTGCCAATGAGTTCTTGACGCGGGTAAACCTCATGCAAGCTCACAAGGACGACTATGAGACCCCGTTACCCGAAACCCGGGGCAAACAGGTGATCGTGATCGGCGGCGGCAATACCGCGATGGATGCCGCCCGTACGGCGCGGCGGTTGGGTGGCGAAGTGACCATTGTCTACCGGCGCACTCAGGACGAAATGCCGGTGCGGGTGGAAGAGCTGCACCATGCCTTGGAGGAGGGGATTAATCTCAAGGTACTCCGAGCACCCCGGGAGTTTGTGGGTAACGACAAGACCCATTTTGTTACCCAGGCTAACCTCGATGTCATGGAACTGGGTGAACCAGATGATTCCGGACGCCGCCGCCCGATGGTGACCGGCAAGACCGAGGAGATACCGGTGGACTTGGTGATTATGGCGCTTGGCAATGCATCCAATCCAATCGTTAAGGATGCGGAACCGGGGCTAAAAACTAGCAAGTGGGGAACCATCGAGATTCGGGCGGGAAGCCAGGAAACCTCCGTTGACGACGTGTATACCGGCGGGGACGCCAACCGAGGAGGGTCCACCGCCATCAAGGCGGCTGGAGACGGGCAGGCAGCGGCCCGGGAGATTGCCGGCCAAGTCCCGTTCAACCAGGCGGAGATTCGCGCGTTGGTTGCCAATGCAGAACGGTATACCAAGTTAGGACAGGCCCCGCAGACTATCCTCGAGCGCTTCGAGCTGGCCGAGGGAATCGTCGAGTTGGTGGTGCGTTCACCCCTCATTGCCAAGGCTGCCAAGGCAGGACAGTTTGTCCGTGTTCTCGCCTGGGAGAAGGGTGAGCTGGTGCCAATGACCCTGGCCGATTGGAACGCGGAGCAGGGTACCATCGTGATGGTTATTCAGGGATTGGGCAGCAGCTCCATGATCATCAACCGGATGGGGGTGGGTGAGGCGTTCACGGGTATTGCCGGACCCCTCGGGTTGCCAAGCAAGCTGCACCGCTACAGTGGTGGCGAGACCGTGGTGTTTACCGCTGGCGGAGTGGGTTTGCCGCCGGTCTACCCGATCATGCGCGAGCACCTGCGGATGGGTAATCACGTGACGTTGATCGCGGGGTTTCGCAGCCGTGAGGTCATGTTCTGGGATGCTCCCGATGGACGGATTGGGCAGTTACAGGCAAGTTATCCCGAGCTATTGGATGTAATTTATACAACCAACGACGGCAGCTTTGGTGTACAGGGGTTGGTGACTGAGCCGTTAAGGGGACTACTCGACCGGGGGAGCGAAGGAGATGGTCGGCCGGTGGGCGAAGTCGTGGCAATTGGTCCGCCGGTAATGATGCAGGCAGTCAGTAACCTCACCAAGCCATACCAGGTGAGGACGATTGCCAGCCTTAACTCGATCATGGTGGATGCCACTGGCATGTGTGGCGCTTGCATGGTGCCGGTCAATGAAGATGGCCGGTTGATACGCAAACACGCCTGTATTGATGGACCGGAGATCGATGCCCATGTCATCGATTGGGAAAAGTTTTTGCCGAGATTCCATCAATTCCGTGCCCAGGAGGATCAAAATCGCAGACGCCACGGTTTGGGTAGCTAATCACCAGCCAACCCGGTGGTGGTAAGGCGGGTCAGCTCAGGACTCGGAGATGGCTTGCTGAATCGCCGTGGTAAGTTCTGCCGCGGTGACGGGTTTGAGCAGTACTCGGGAGATTCCGAGCTGTTGCAGCTGTTGCGGAGAAGCTGCAACGTCTGCGTTACCACTGAACAACATGACCGGGACGGTCTTGTTTGTTGCTCGGATTTGTTGTGCCAAGGTGATCCCGCTGGTTTCCGGCATGGTTTGGTCGGTTATGATCAGATCGAACCTATCCGGATCTTGTATAAACAGGTGCAAGGCATCCTTGGCGCTGGGGCAGGTGGTCACCTCGGCGTATGTCGATGCAAGAACCCGTTCCAGGTAAAGACGCACCACCGGTTCATCATCGACAATCAGGATTTCCCGCCCTTTGAGATCCAGAGGTTGGCTGATGGGTTTCGAGTCGGCTTCATGGGGGAGGACCACCTGATCTGCGGGGGGCAGTAGCAGGTCCACTGTGGAGCCATGGCCCAACCTGCTGTCAACCAGGATATGTCCTCCGTAGGTGGTGACAATACCTTGAACTACCGAAAGGCCCATGCCGCCACCTTCTCCTGCCCGCTTGGTGGTGAAGAAGGGTTCGAAGATCTTCTCCGTCTGGTTTGAGGGAATCCCCTTCCCGGTATCCTGGATGCGGATGCGTACCCAGATGCCGTTGATCTTTTCGTGGCATATTCGACAATTGCCCTCGTGGATGATCCCCTCGCTCACGCGGATGCTGAGTACCCCTCCGGCCTGCATGGCCTCCCGGGCATTGATGCTCAAGTTCATCAGCACCTGCTGTAGGTGGAGAGGGTCAATGGTAACCACGGGAGAGGTTTCCGGCCACTGAGTGCGTATTTCGATCATTGTCGACAATAGCGGGCGCAGCATACTGAGAATCTCTTCCAGTTGGGGGACAATGGCGATGGGTTCGGCGGTCTTGCGGTTCTCTCCACGGCTGTAGACCAACAATTGTTTGATCAGATTACGCGCGCGATTGCCGGATTTAAGAATCTGGTCGAGATGTCCGTGCAGTTGCTTGTTGGTGCCGGCCTCATGCCGTGCCAGTTCGGCGAAGCCGATTACACTTACCAGAATATTATTGAAATCGTGGGCGATGCCGCCAGTGAGCTGGCCGATTGCCTCCATTTTCTGGGTTTGCTGAAGCCTCCTCTCCAACTGCTTTCTTTCCATCTCCGCCCGTTTTCTACCGGCGATGTCACGGATAATCGCGACGATATATTCCTGCCCTTCCTCTTTTGCCAAATGAATGTTCAATTCCATCATGAATGGTCGGCCATCCGGCCTTTTACCCATGTCTTCCATCGTGAAGTGACGTTGTTCCCGCAATCGGGTTACCGAGTCTTGCCACTTTTGCGGTGAATCCATATCCGCCGAAAACTCGCACACCCGTATTGCCAGTAGTTCCTGGCGGGACATCCCCATGAATTCACACATCGTCTTGTTAACATCGAGAAAACGTCCCGAGACAGGATCGATGACCGTGATCATGTCCGAGGAGGAGTCAAGCAGATCGCGAAACCGCCGAGAGGATCGTTCCGAATCGATTCTCCGCTGTCGCTGAGTCTCCCTGACAAAGAGGGACATGGCGGCAATGATCAGCACCACCAGGGCGATGGGGGGCAGTATAGATCCGATTACCGACCGGTAGACCAGCCATCTCGAACGCTCGGTAATCAGTTGCCAAGGAGAATGAAGTAGCTCCCGGGAGACAATCAGGGTGCCGTCAAAGCTCACCGCGGTTTTATTCAGATTAGCCAGGGAAGCTTCAAAGAGGCCGGGTCGTAATTCGTGTATGGAACGTTTTCGGGACAAGACGCCGTCGGGATAGTCAGCCCCCGCCACTGCAATGATTTCGGCCCGGTCATTTACGAGATAGATATTGTCTCCGGGCATCCGGTAGTGTTGCAGTGACTCACTCAATGTCTTGAGTGTCAGATCAAACCCTACGATTCCCAGAAATTCGGAACCGTGATAAACCGGTGCGCCTACCGTCACCATGAGGCGTTGTCCGGCTTCGTCGAGATAGGCGTCGGTGATGTATGGTTCTCCCCGGGGATTGCGTTGCGGGGTAGCGCGGGCGTAAAGGTCCATTGTGTAGAAGCTGTCGTCCATGAAAAACTGGCCGAACGACAGATAAGGGTAGACGGTCATGAAACGCCGGTTGGACAGATAATAGACCCAGGGTGTGTCCGGATAGAATCCCTTTACCCAACGGAACATCATTTCCAGAGAGAGCGAGGCGTTCAGTTCTCTCTGAAAAGCGGGTTCGGCCTCGATCCTCCCCAGCCCGGTCAGATTGAGGGCTTTCCCGGGATCCGATGGCGGTGGCAGTCCGACTAAGCCGTAGCCGTCCCTATCCGGAATAGTGCCCAAATAGGCAGAGTAATCCGACCGGAGGGGTTCCTCCTGGGATAAACTGAGCTCCATCGCCGCCTTCAATCCCTCGGCTGTTTTCTTGGCGACCCTGATTTGATCGTTGAGGATTTGCGCATGGTGTTCGCCACGCTTGGCCAGATGTTCGCGTTCTATGCCAATTGCCCCGGAAAATTGCAGATAGACCGCGCTGAGAAATGCTAGCCCAACCAGCACTACTACAAGCCGAACCTTGATGGGAGACGTCATCGGCAGTTGACTCGCGGTGTAGGGATCGAATACATCTTCCGTAAGTTGCAATGGATGACATCTTGCTGAACGGATGCTGATTGATCAAAACAGTTGATATCAAACCTAGCACAGGGGGCAGCGAGCGACAAGGCGCTTGCCTTCGCGGTAATCTGGGATTTGTCGGGTATGCATTGGAGGGGCGGCATAGGGATACTCGATACGGATAATGAATCGCAAGAAACGGGTGGCCCGAGATCTGTGCATGTTCGAGACTGTAATCAGAGTGCGCACTGTCCTGAGTCGAAACATGAATACACCCAACCTAGGTCGTTTAATCTTGCTGTTTGCCGACTGGGGCGGTTCATTCCGGTTGATGGGGATCAACACCTGGGTTCTTGGCTCAGAGGGGGTCGCATTCCCAGTGACACGGGTAGGATAAGCTACCGCTGCACCGGAGGGCTCCACGACGGCTGCCGGTACCGCACCGGTCACTGAATATTTTCCACGAGTAGCGTTTGTCGCAAGGGAGGCCCCCAGTGACTAGGAAACCTGATCACCATTCATCCAATCACTACCGAATCGTTGCTGAGGCCATCGCTTACCTACGGACCCATCGGCGTCAACAACCCTCTCTGGCGGAGGTCGCAGCCGCGGTTGGGATGAGCGAACATCATCTGCAACGGGTCTTCGCGGCCTGGGCAGGGATCTCTCCAAAACGATTTCTTCAATATCTGACCAAGGAGCACGCAGTGCGCAGTTTGCGACAATCAGCAGATGTCCTGAGTGCGGCTCTGGAAAGCGGACTCTCCGGCCCCGGACGGTTACATGATCTGTTGGTAACCTGCGAGGCCATGACACCCGGGGAGATCCGGGCGTGGGGGAGAGGAGTTGAAGTGGGCTATGGTTTTGGAGAAACACCGTTTGGCGAGGCGTTGTTGGCTTGGACTGCTCGGGGAGTCTGCTACCTGGGATTTTGTGATGCTGACCCAATGGCGCGGCTGACGGAGCTGCAGGAGCGCTGGTCCGCGGCGACTCTGGTGCGGAGTGACCGGTTAGCCGTCAACCTATCGGAACGTATTTTTTTTAAACAGTCCCGTTCCGGAGAATTGCGTTTGCTGCTCAGCGGCAGCAATTTTCAGATCAAGGTGTGGGAAGCGTTGCTCACTACCAGTCGCGCACAACTGCTTTCTTATAGCGAACTGGCGGCCATGTCCGGAAATCCCAAGGCACAGCGGGCCGCCGGGAGTGCGCTGGCCGCCAACCAGATCGCGTTTCTGATTCCTTGCCATCGTGTAATCAGGGAGAGCGGAGAGGTAGGTAGTTATCGGTGGGGGAGTGATCGAAAGATGGCGATCCATGCCTGGGAGTCCGGGAAGATTCAGTGACCCACCTTTTCATCCTTTTCGCCGCGACCACATTAAAGAAAGCTGGCCCGCAGGCCAGCTTTCGATGTGAGACCAAAGAACTTTTATGAACCTGCTAGGCTTCTGCTCTGATCACCCGGTTGAGTTGCCATACATCCGGTGAATGGTAGAGCCGGTTGAGCAACATCTCACGCTGCAGTTCCATCTCTCTCGGTAAATGGTCGCCGAAACGTGTGAAAAGCTCCTCCTGCTCCGAAGCCTCGCTACGGGCTTCTTCCCGGTGAATGTTCATGATCTCGAAGAACTTCTCGGGGGTGAAGTCTTCCAAGCCATCCCAATTAATCTCCTCCCAACTTGGTACCCAGCCTAGCGGACTTTCAATACCGACTCCACGGCCATGGCAGCGGTCGACAATCCACTTCAGGGCGCGCATGTTTTCTCCGAAACCCGGCCAGATAAACTTGCCTTGCGCGTCCTTGCGGAACCAGTTGACTCGGAAGATCCGGGGAGGCGTGGCGACCTGGGAGCGGCCGATCCGCAGCCAGTGCATCCAGTAGTCTCCCATGTTGTATCCGCAGAACGGCAACATGGCCATGGGATCACGTCGCATCGCTGCTTGGCCGATGGCTGCCGCGGTAGCTTCCGAACCCATGGTGGCCGCCAGATAAACACCGTGTTCCCAACTGAAGGATTCGAAGACCAGCGGGAAATTATGGCTGATTCGGCCTCCAAAGATCATGGCACTGATCGGCACCCCGGCGGGATCTTCCCATGCTGGGTCAATGGAGGGGCATTGGCCGGCCGGCGCGGTAAAGCGCGAGTTGGGATGCGCTGCAGGGGTACTGCTGGCAGGGGTCCAGTCGTTGCCTTTCCAGTCGATAGCATGGGCTGGCGGATCGCCGTCCATGCCCTCCCACCAGACGTCACCGTCATCGGTGAGGGCCACATTGGTGTAGATGCAATTTTCCTTCAGGGTCAGCATGGCATTGGGATTGGACTTCATGGATGTCCCGGGCGCTACACCGAAATACCCTGCCTCCGGATTGATCGCGTAGAAGTGGCCATTTTCAGCCGGCTTAATCCACGCAATATCGTCACCGATGGTGGTGATCTTCCAGCCATTAAATCCTTTTTCCGGGGGAATCAGCATGGCAAAGTTGGTTTTGCCGCAGGCGCTCGGAAAGGCGGCGGAGACATAGGTCTTCTTGCCATCGGGAGATTCCACGCCCAGGATCAGCATGTGTTCCGCTAACCAGCCCTCATCCTTGGCCATCACCGACGCAATGCGTAAGGCCAGGCATTTCTTGCCGAGCAGGGCATTGCCGCCATACCCGCTTCCATAGGACCAGATCTCCCGGGTATCCGGGAAATGAACGATGTATTTTTTACCGATATCGGGTTCACATGGCCAGGCAACATCCTGCTGGCCGGGCTCGAGTGGCGCACCTACCGAATGCATGCAAGGGACAAACTCACCATCTTCGCCGAGCACATCCAAAGCCCCTTGACCCATGCGGGTCATGATGCGCTGATTGACTACTACATAAGCGGAGTCGGTGATCTCTACTCCGAGATGGGCGATCGGAGAGCCGAGCGGACCCATACTGAAGGGGATTACATACAGGGTTCGACCGCGCATACAGCCGTCAAATTTATTGCGGAGTTCTTCCTTCATGGAAGCCGGGTCTTGCCAGTTGTTGGTCGGTCCCGCGT
>JAGRGP010000058.1 GCA_020445415.1 Gammaproteobacteria bacterium
TAGCTCAGTTGGTAGAGCAGCTGATTTGTAATCAGCCGGTCGGGGGTTCGAATCCTCTCGCCAGCTCCAATAAAAACAATATATTAGAATTTACACTTTTTACGGCTGGTCATGGGACTTTCGGGATACTAACGTATCGGAAGACACCATGGCATCTGTAATAAAGACTCCCTCAGGCACTTGGAAATCCATCATTCGCAAGCGCGGCTGGACGACCACTCTCAAGGCTTTTCGTACCAAACGCGATGCCCAGGATTAGGCAAGGCGAACCAACGATGGCATGGTGCGCACCGCTTATATCGATCGAGCGCCATTTGAGCGATTAAATCTCAAGTCAGTGTTGAAACTTTATCTTGCGGAGATATCCTCGACCAAGTGTGCGGGCTCGACTCGGTGGGAAACAGTGCGTGTAATGCCACTGTAAAAGACCGGAGGATTATGCCATTGTCGCGATAATGCCCGATTTGGTGGCACATTCTCGTGATGAATAACTGGCACCGGGAAGGAGCGGCAATACGGCACGACCGGAACTGGCCTTGTATCTCCTTAAATTACCTTGCTTGTTATTACCGAAATCAGATCGGCAGATCTTGTTTGGGGCATTTGCTATATGCTTTATCGGGCATATCCTGCATGGCCAGGTGCTCATCGATTGTCTACAATGGCTAAGTTTTATCGAGAATTTCCGGAAACCAGACTGATGCCACATTACAAGGAAAGTTTTTTTATCGGTTTGTTGCTGTTCATTACTCTATTGAACATATATGATTTCTACAATGACTTCCTGGAATACGAACACAGTGTCATACATCTCACGGTTGAGGGGCTGGTTATTCTGATTTCCATCATCGGTATTAGCTATCTGGTAAGGGAAATACGCAGTCGCCTCCGCGAGATTGAAAACCTGCGCACCCAGCTCACGCTTACCCGCACTGACTTGGACGAAACCAGTAGCAAACTGCGCCAGGTAAGTCGCCAATATGGTGAAGTGATCCAAGAACAGTTGAATGTGTGGAACCTGACCCCTAGCGAAAAGCAAGTTGGCCTGCTGCTACTGAAAGGGCTAAGCTTCGAAGAAATCGCCAATATCCGTGAAACCAAGGAAAAGACTGTGAGGCAGCAGGCCACGGCTATTTACCGTAAATCAGGCCTGGATGGACGCTATGCCTTCGCTGCCTGGTTCTTTGAAGATTTCCTGGGTTGAGCTTATACGCTGCGCTTGCCAGTGAGCATGGGGCGAATTAGGGATATTCCAAGCAATCTCCCCATGATTACAACCGCGCTGACATGCGCCAGAACCGCCAGCATAGTGATATTGGCGGCAATCTCATGAAGCTCTTCCACCCATTCCTCGCCCCAGAAAAGATCCCAGGTCAGCATCCAACCGCTCATTGTGGTGACGGACAACATTAGCAGCAGAAACAGAATCATCATGCCCCCCAGGGGATTATGTCCCGCCTCCGGATCGACATGACCATCGCGCATGGCGGCAAGATGTTCCCGGATTCGGCCTGGGGTTGGGAAGAAACTGCTGAAACGGGCGTTACGACTTCCCCAAAAACCCCACATAAATCGCATTAGCACCAACAGCCCAATGATGTAACCCGCCCATGCATGGAGCGAGCTATGTTCTTCCAGCACCCAGAAATCCAGCAGGAACAGGGTAACGACTGACCAGTGGAACAGGCGGACAAATATATCCCATACCGGGATTTCTCGGCTGCTGGAAGTCATCGCATTAATCCTCCAAGTCTTGCTTGACGATCTCGCCATTCACTGGATTGAAATATACTTCGGCCTTGACCCACTGGTCAGAACCATCATTTTTAGGGGCCATGCCGTAGATTTCATAGCAGTTGTCATCCACTTTGAATTTACGAATAGAAAAGCCATACTCATTGACGATTTTCTTTTGCATATCCAGCTCCGATAACCATTCTCCCCTGGGGGCGGCAGGACAATCAGCGCCGGCCAACACGGTTTGGGTGGTAAGGGTGGAAGCCAGAACCAGGGCTGTAATAGTCGCTTGTTTCAACATACTCATTGCTCCATATATAAATCTGAAAACAAAAACGTGTTTGCCGTTAGGCTGGGCAATAGCATGGTGGAGAACTCATCTTTGTCACAAGGGACAAACCTCGTAAGACAATGGGGCAAATAGCCAGATAAGAGGCCTTAACGCGACGGTACGGCGCACGTCATCTGGGAACCGCTGGATTTCATCGTCCGGCGTGTCCCTTGTGTATCAGCTCGTTCACGAATGCTGTTCGTCTGCAAAGCCCACCTTGCGAGGAGCAGTCTTGTCGGAGCACGGCGAGGCTACCGTTGAATTGTAGTGAGGGTACTTACTATTGCGCGAACCAGAAGGCCGAGCAAAATCCGCTTTCGCTATTTCCCGATTAATCTATGTTTTGGTTAGGTTGGCTTGGGCCAGGCAGTGCAGCGTTCCACGGGCGATTGCACTTTCTTCGTCCGACGGAATCACCATACAAAGCACCCGGCTTTGGGGCTGACTGATTATCGGGTTATGCTGCTCATTCGCAACCTCGTCTGGCTGGACACCAAGCCACGCCAGGCGCTGCATGACATCTAAACGAATCGCGCACGCGTTTTCACCCACCCCTCCCGTAAACACCAACAGATCGAGCCCTTGAAGCAATGCGGTATAAGCACCGATATGCCGGATCAGGAAATCGATATAGAGCCTGATCGCCCGCTCGGCGCCTGGCGTACTGCTATGCAGTAGCTCCCGCATATCCGAACTGACGCCCGAGACGCCCAGTAGGCCACTGCGGTTATAGAGCAGGTCGGTTAGCGCTGCCTCGTCGAGGCCATGTTCGCGCATCAGGTAAAGTAAGACGCCAGGGTCAAGGCTGCCGCAGCGCGACCCCATGATGAGGCCATCCAGGGTCGAGAATCCCATGCTCGTCGCCAGACTATGCCCTTCGCGGATCGCCGCTAGGCTGGCGCCGTTGCCGAGGTGGGCGATGATGATTCTTTTGGGCGTCTCTCCGGCACAGTGATCGGGCACTTGAAACAGGATCGATTCATAAGAGAGTCCATGAAATCCGTAACGGCGCAGGTTTTGATCGCCTAGCTCCCTGGGTAATTGCAACATCCACGAAGTCTCCGGCTGTCCGGCATGGAACGCCGTGTCGAAACACGCCACCTGGGGTAGCGTCGGATAGAGTCTGGTGAGAGCACGGATGGCGCTCAAATTGTGAGGTTGATGATGTGGAGCCAGAGGGGACAGGGTTTCAAGTTTCTCTATCAGGTCCGCGCTGACCCGCTGAGGCCGGTTGAAGAAACGGCCGCCATGAACAACCCGGTGTCCGGCGGCAACCAGGTGAAATTTATCGCTTTCGCCGGAGATCCAATCAAGCAATGCTCGCAATGCCTGCCGATGGGAGCCTATAGCGCCCTTGTCGTAGTCCTGTTCGAGCAGTACCGCTTGCTCACGGCAGGAGTGGATCCGCACCTTGGCAGATTGTCCGATGGCTGAAATTTGCCCTTTAATTCTCGCCTCCAGCCGTTCTCCATCGACCTCAAAAAGGGCGAATTTGAGACTAGATGATCCTGCATTGACGATCAGGATAACGTTTGACGGCATGGTGACAACCAACGGATGAAGCGGGGCCGGAAGGTTTCCGGCCCCAATTACGGTTAGGTGTAGTCCTTATACTTTTCCAGGAAACGAACCGGTTTGCTCAAGGCGTCTTTACGGAATGGGTCACCCAGTTCGCGGGTACACATGATCTCAACGATACAGGTCTTGCCTTCGTTCATCTGCATGTCCACTGCTTTTTGCAAGGAGGGTCCAACGTCTTCCAGCCGGTCGACCCGAATCCCCTCTGCCCCCATCGCTCTGGCGATTTGCGCCCAGCTTTCGTTCTCCAGTTCCGCTGCTACGAAACGCCGATTGTAAAAATCCACTTGGTTCTTCTTCTCCGCGCCCCATTGACGGTTGTGGTAGACCACAGCGGTAACCGGTATGTTGTGGCGAACGCAGGTCAGGGTCTCCATCATACTCATTCCCCAAGCGCCGTCACCGGCATAGGAGATGGCCGGTCGATGCGGTGCCGCCACCTTGGCGCCGATGATGGTGGGAAAGGCGTAACCACAGTTACCCCAACTCATGGCGGCGAAAAAGCTGCGCGGCTTTTCGAACCGGAGATAGCTGTTGGCCACGGAGTTTATGTTTCCGATGTCGGTTGAAACCATAACATCTTCCGGCATGGCTTTCTCGAGTTCACGCAATACTTGGCGCGGGTGCAGATAGTTATCTGGCTCGGACGCCTGCTCGGCAATCATGTCGAGACTGAAGGGATCGCGCTCATGCGTCCATTCATCCAACTCTCTTTCCCAGGCTTCCTTCTCCCGCCGTATTTCATCGGCCCGCCCATCGCGCGTGGCATCACAGCTTAGGGCGCGGTCAGTGAGGCGCGAAAGTAGGGCTTTGGCTACCGCTTTGGCGTCACCGCAAATCCCCACCGAGATCTTTTTTACCAGTCCCAGCATTTTGTGATCGGCATCGACTTGGATAATCTTTGCCTGCTTCGGCCAGTAGTCCAGGCCGTGCTGGGGTAAGGTACCAAAAGGTCCTAGCCGCGAGCCGAGCGCCAACACCACATCCGCTTTGGCGATCAACTTCATCGCTGCTTTCGAGCCTTGATAGCCGAGTGGCCCGCACCAATTAGGATGACTGGCGGGGAAAGAGTCGTTGTGTAGATAGCTGTTGACCACTGGTGCTCCCAATCGCTCGGCTAACTCAATACACTCCGCCACCGCGTCCCCCATCACGACGCCTCCGCCCGATATGATGACTGGGAATTCGGCCTTGACGAGCAGATCCGCGGCCTCATTCAAGCTGGTTTCGCCGCCAGCGCCGCGATCGATTCGCTGTGGCTGTGGAATCTCTACATTGATATCTCCGTAGAAGAAATCGCGTGGAATATTGAGCTGTGCGGGAGCCATTTCCGACATCGCACGATCGAAGCAGCGTCCGGTGAATTCGGCCATACGGGCCGGATTGCACACATGCCCTTGGTACTTGGTAAACTCCTGGAACATTGGCAGCTGGTTGGTTTCCTGGAAACCACCGAGGCCGATTCCCATACTGCCCGCTTCAGGAGTCACGATCACCACCGGGCTGTGCGCCCAGTAGGCGGCGGCTATTCCCGTGACACAGTTGCTGATACCGGGTCCATTCTGCCCGATCACCACGCCATGACGACCGCTGACCCGGGAATACCCGTCGGCCATGTGCGCAGCTCCTTGCTCATGAACAACCGGTATTAGCCGGATGCCCGCAGGTTGAAAAATATCCATTGCATCCATGAATGCGGAACCCATGATGCCAAAGATATCGGTCACCTGATTGGCGACCATAGTTTCGACAAACGCCTCGCTAGGGGTCATTCGGCTCATAAAATTGATCTCCTGAAAATCAAAATTGGGTTATAGAAGGTCAACTGCCGGCGTGTAGTCATAGCCCAAATCTTCGGCCACTTCGCGGTAAGTGACCTTGCCTCCGTGGACATTCAGCCCGGCCATCAAATGGGGGTCATCTAACAGTGCTTGACGGTAACCCTTATTGGCGAGCGTGATCACGTAGGGGAGAGTGGCATTGTTCAACGCGAACGTGGAAGTGCGTGGCACCCCCCCCGGCATGTTGGCCACACAGTAATGGACTACGTCATCAACGACGTAGGTTGGATCGGCATGAGTGGTAGGGCGCGAGGTTTCGCAGCAGCCGCCCTGATCAATCGCCACATCCACGATGACCGACCCCGGCTTCATATTTTTAACCATCTCCTTAGTCACCAGCTTCGGCGCTTCAGCCCCCGGAATCAATACCCCACCGATCACCAGATCGGCTTCCGATACATGGCGTTCGATCGCTTCGCGGGTAGAGAAGACCGTGTTGGTGGAGCGGACAAACTGCCGCCAATGCTGCTCCAATACTTCCACGCTGCGATCGATTACCCAAACGTCGGCACCCATACCCACCGCGATATGAGCAGCGTGCGTACCGACCACGCCGGCGCCGAGAATGACAACTTTCGCAGGATCTACACCGGGTACGCCACCGAGCAACATTCCCAGACCGCCATGGGGATGTTCCAGGCAGGTGGCGCCTGCTTGGATAGCCATGCGCCCCGCAACTTTTGACATCGGAGCCAACAACGGCAATCCACCTCTCGGAGAGGTGACGGTTTCGTAGGCGATGCAAACTGCACCGCTATTTACCAGGTCGCGGGTCTGCTCCGGATCGGGTGCCAGATGCAGATAGGTGAACAGCACCTGTCCTTCCCGCAAGCGAGCACGTTCCACCGCCTGAGGCTCTTTTACCTTGACGATCATCTCCGCTTTTTCGAAGATCTCTTCGGCGCTCTGCGCGATTTTCGCGCCAGCCGTTTCGTACTGTTGGTCGGAAGCGCTGATGCCAGCGCCGGCGCCGGTTTCCACCAGTACATCGTGGCCATTCAGAACCACCTCCCGAACACTGTCCGGTGACATGCCAACGCGATACTCATGGTTTTTAATCTCTTTGGGGACCCCAATCAACATATCTATTTTCTCCTTTCGCTTAATGATTTGTTAATCAATGCCCAAACTACTCCAGCTTTCGCCTACCGAGGCGAAGTGGAAATTTCGCTACGGCCAGCCCAATATCAAGACTGTGAGCGAAGATATCTGCGCTGGCTCGGTTTCTATATCGTTGAAAATCACCACCCGGTGGTATATGTGACAATCGAGTACGAATCCGAGCGTCCAAATAACTGAGTTTTACATTTCAACAAGTGGACGGTAGGAAAAAAGAGTTGTTTGGAGTAGTGCCAGATTGGGATTTCCCGTGCGCCAGCCGGGCAATTGTCAACAACCCACGGGCTGTTTATTTCAGTAATCGCCGATTGCCGCTGCGAGAATACCAAGGCCTTCCGGAATACGCTCCGGTGCAATAGAGGAGAAGCCCAGCCGCAGGAAATTATACGGTATGCTGTCACCTCGGCTAAAAAAAATATTCCCCGGTTCGAAAAGCACACCTTTTGTCCGGGTCCGGTTCAACAGCTCCCGGGTGTCAATTTCTTCTTGCAGTTGCAACCAAAACGAAGAACCGCCGAAAAGCGGTAAATGAATTTCAGCGGGGTAGCGGCTGTCGATGACGGAACTGATCTTTTCCCAACGCTCCTGTAACAAATGAGTGAGCCGGCGCACCAGCGCATCATGGTATCCGCGTTTTAGAAATTGGGCGACGATATGCTGATTGTTGGTCGGTGGATGACGAATCATTAGCCGGCGCAACGCTCGCGCTTCACGAATAAACTCGCTGGAGGCTACGATATAGCCGACGCGAAACCCGGGAGCAAGGGTTTTCGACAGGCTCCCGATATAGATTACTCGGTTACTTTGATCCAGGCTTTTCAAAGCGGGAGTGGGATTATTCCGGAAATTCAACTCGCATTCGTAGTCGTCTTCCAGAAGCATCAGGCCGCTCTTCTCCGCCAGCGCCAATAGCGCGATACGTCGTTGCTTAGACATCGTAACCGTGGTTGGAAACTGATGGCTCGGAGTGATGTAAAGGCAGGTACAGTCATTCAAGCGTTGATCCGGTATCAACCCCTCTCGGTCCACGTTGAAAAGCGCAATACGATCTGTGAACAGGTGGAAGATATTTCTTGCGTCGGTATAGCCAGGATTTTCGATTCCTACCGTGTCCCTGTTGTCGAGCAACAATTGAGCAGCAATGAAAATAGCCTGTTGCGCGCCCATGGTAACCAGAATCTCGTCGCTCTTGGCCCATACCCCGCGGCGAGGCAGCAGCTTGGATTGGATTTGATCCACCAACTCCGGGTTGTCTCGATCCACCATATCGCCGGCTGAAGCATGGAGTGAGCTGATACTCGTGGCGTCACGGCAACACTCTCGCCAGTCAGCGACGGGGAAGAGCTCCTTATCGTACTGACCATAAACAAATGGATAGCGATACTTTTGCCAGTCTGCGGGTTTCTTTATGACCCGCTCCCGTGAGGGATATACGCGTACACGGAGCGCTGGCGCTTGGGTTGCTGCTTTTTCGGCCGCATCTTCACTTTTTAAATGGATGGCTTGGCTACGCCCTAACAGAATTTCCGGATTGACATAATAGCCGCTGCGTTCCCGGGAGATGAGAAAGCCATTGTCGACAAGGTGCTGATAGGCCAATACTACCGTATTACGGGCAACGCCGAGCTGTAAGGAAAGTTTGCGCCCCGATGGCAGCGGTGTGTCTGGGGAGATATGGCCGGCAAGTATCGTATTTACCAGCATCTCCTGAATCCGCGCCTGCAGGGTGGAACCCTTTGACTCGGGTAGTTCGAACAGAAAGTCTGTCATCGGTAGTGCACTCTCTTTGTGGCCGTTAGCTTATAAACCTTATTTCCACAGTTGTTATCATAAGCCGTTATACCTTTTTACAAAACCTGCCCTGCCGGGCGGGTTAACAACCGGTAGTGAATTCAGGCCAAAGCCCCGCCATACCTGGCGGTTTCCAGTTGCGGCTTCTGGGAATGATACCCTTGGCATCATCGGCTTACGGAATCTGGCCCTATGTTGCAGGATGTCTTGGTTTTAATCTATCAATGGGCTTCCGAGCGGAATAGTCTGGATTCGGAGTAATCACTTCTCGAGAGAAATCAAGAATCCCGCTCAATGTCGACCCCCGGGAGCGCACGGGACCGGCATAGGGTATATGGTGTGGAGGAAGCCATCCTCCCTCCACAAAATAGCTACTTCACTAGATTGGGGGATTCACGGTGATGGACAACGAAATGAGTAACGCCAACGATACCGTACGCAGCGATAAAAACCACGTCTGGCATCATTTGGTTCAACACAAGCCATTCGAACAAACGGATCCCCTGGTCATCGTCGAAGGGAAGGGGATGCGGGTTAAAGATATCAATGGCCGCGAGTACCTCGACGCGGTTTCCGGTGGTGTTTGGACGGTTAACGTTGGTTACGGTCGGGATCGAATCGCCAACGCCGTGCGTGATCAGTTGGTACGCATGTGCTATTTCGCAAATACCGCAGGAAATGTTCCGGGTGCGCAATTTGCCGAGAAATTGATTGAAAAGATGCCGGGAATGAGCCGCGTTTACTACTCGAACTCGGGGTCTGAAGCGAACGAAAAAGCCTACAAGATGGTCCGCCAGATATCCAGTCTCTACCATGATGGCAACAGACACAAGATCATCTATCGCGACCGCGACTACCACGGAACCACGATCGGCGCATTAAGCTCCACCGGGCAGTTCGAGCGCAAAGAGCAATACGGCCCCTTTGTTCCAGGGTTCGTCGAAATACCACACTGTTGCTGCTACCGCTGCCCTTTCGGAAAAGCGTACGGCAGCTGCGAGATCGAATGCGCCCAGGCGCTGGAAGAGACTTTATTGCGGGAAGGTCCGGATACCGTCGGGGCAGTGGTGTTGGAGCCGGTTACCGCGGGGGGCGGTGTTATACCACCGGTACCGGAATACTTACCCATGATTTCTGATATCTGCCGCAAGTACGGTGTACTCCTGCATATCGACGAAGTGGTATGCGGGCTGGGACGTACCGGCAAGTGGTTCGGTTACCAACATTACGGAATTCAGCCGGATATAGTCACCATGGCCAAAGGTGTGGCAAGCGGATACGCGGCAATCTCGTGCACGGTAACGACTGAAGCGGTGTTTGATCGCTTCAAGGCGAATCCCGATGAACGCCTGCACTATTTTCGCGATATCAGTACCTTTGGCGGTTGTACGGCGGGTCCGGTAGCCGCACTGGAGAATTTGCGCATCATCCAGGAAGAGAAGCTGCTTGAGAATGTGACGGAGATGGGCGAGTACATTTTGCAGCGGCTGCATGCATTACAGGAAAAATACAGCTTGATCGGTGATGTACGGGGCAAAGGGCTGTTTGTCGGCATGGAACTGGTTAAAGATCGGCAGAGTCGAGAGCCGGTGGAAGAAAGCGTTCCCATGCGTATTGCCGCGGATTGTACGAAACAGGGTGTTCTAATCGGGCGGACTAATCGCAGTTTCAGAAAACATAATAATACGATCGCGCTCAGCCCCGCGCTCATTGCCACCCGAGATGATTTGGACGAAATTGTAACGGCACTGGATGTGGCATTGGGCAATCTATAAAAACTGCTTGGCCGACTGAACACGTTCGGGGCAGTGAACGAACGCCATATACTTAGATTTGAACTTAAGCAGGAGTTATTGGCAAAGGGGATTCAATCGACACGACTCTCGCGGCTTTTGTTCAATTCGGATTTTTGCATTCGTTTCTTTCCGAACGGTTATGAATAGAGGATTGGAGAAATGGCATATACACGCGTAAAAAACTATCTCAATGGGGAGTGGGTGGAAGAAAAGGGTGTGGAATATATGCCGTTGTACAACCCCTCTACTGGCGAAGAGATTGGGGAGGTCCCGTTTTCATCCAATCAAAGCGCCTTGCTGGCCATTGACTCGGCTCATGAAGCTTACCGGAGCTGGCGGAAGACACCCCTTGGCAAACGCGTAGATATACTTATCGGTATCCGCCAGGCGATGATAGAGAAAGAGGAGGAGTTGGCTTTTTCTATCGCGATAGATCAAGCAAAGCACATCAGTGAAGCACGTGGCGAGGTTCGTCGGGTCATAGAGATATTGGAAGCCGCTTGTGCATTGCCATCATTGATGCAGGGAGATTATATGGAAAGAATCGCCGCTAGTATCAACGCGAGAGTCGTGCGACAGCCGTTGGGAGTATTTGGCGGCGTCGCTCCATTTAATTTCCCCGCATTGGTGTTTGGCTGGTTTGTTCCGTACGCAATTGGCGCGGGAAACGCATTTATCTATAAGCCATCATCTCTGTCACCGTTGTTCATGCAAAAAATGGGTGAGATTCTCTCCCAACTGGACTTGCCAGGGGGGGTGGTGAACATCATACACGGCGAAAAGGAGATACCCGAAAGTTGGTATGATCAATCGAAAATCAGTGGTGTCTGCCTGGTTGGCTCCAGTGGAACTGCCAAGAAGATTGCGGAAGCCTGTGGTAGAGGAGGAAAACGCAGCATGCTTCTGGGAGGTGCCAAAAATTATTTACTGGTCATGGAAGACGTTAATTGGGATGTCTTCATTGATAATTTCGTCCATTCATGTTTCGGTTCCGCTGGCCAGCGCTGTTTGGCTGGATCGGTAGTTGCCGCGGTGCCGGAAGTTTATGACGAATTGATAGAACGTACGTTAGAGGCGGCAAAAAAGGTAAAGGTCGGTGATGCCCTAGATCCCGATGTCTACATGGGGCCCGTGATATCGAAAGAGGCTAAAGCGCGAATAGAGAACTACGTGGAAATTGGCGTGGAACAGGGGTCTAAGCTTTTGTTGGACGGTCGCAACCCCCCTGTTCCGGAAAAAAATAAAAACGGGTATTTTGTGGGGCCGACCATTTTTGCCGATGTCACGCCTTGTCGAAGAATAGCGCAAGAAGAGATTTTTGGTCCCTTGGTCTCAATAATGAAAGTAAGCGATTTACAAGACGGGTTGGATATCATCGAGCGGCAGAGATTTGGTAACGGCGCCTGTATATTTACCCAAAACCAATACTATGCCGAAACTTTTATCACAGAAGCGAATGTCGGAATGGTTGGTGTCAACGTTGGCGTGTGCGCACCTCACCCCTATATGCCATTTGGAGGAATCAAGGACTCATTGATAGGCACCAATAAAGTACAGGGGAACGAAGGGCTAGACTTTTTTACTCAGAACAAGATAGCAACTGTCAGAACTATCGCGCCACAGGAAAACTCAGCCAGCGGAGATCAAAAGATTGCAACGAGTGATGTAGTCAGGAGTTGTGTGGCAAATTAAAGATAATCGATGTTCAGATTAATAAAGATACACGATCATTGATCATCGGAGAAGACGAGGTAGTTGTTTATGTGAGATGTCGATTTTGACCTGCAGAAACGCATTGTGTTTCGCAGCAAATAATGAACCGCAGTATATTGCGGAAGCTATGATGATAACAAACTGAAGAAATAGCTGCGACAAAACCGCCAGGAGGAACTATGAGTATTGAACTCATTACCCTGTTGTATTTCGTATGTCTATTTGTAGGTCTATTCCTTGGTCTGCCAGTAGCATTGGGGTTGGGAGGGACTGCTGTAATTTTCGCGGCTATATTTGAACCGCGTTCGTTGTTGGCGATACCAAGCGCGTTTTACTATACCCCTTGGAATCAAGTACTGGTCACGATTCCGTTGTTCTTGTTCATGGGCAGCTTAATCCGTTTTTCGGGGATTGCCGAAGCGGCATATGATGCTGTTTACAAGATCGTGGGCCACATACCTGGCGGATTGGCCATGGGTACGGTCAAGGTCTGTACAATCTTTGCCGCGATTACCGGAATTACCCCGCCTGCCACCATTACCATGGGACAGATCGCCTATCCTTCGATGTTGAAGTACCGGTACCGAAGGGAGATCGCTATCGGATCAATCGGAGCCGGGGGTGCGCTAGGCGCACTGATACCCCCAAGCGTGCCGTTTATTTTTTACGGTCTATTGGCGAAAGTATCCATCGGTGGACTGTTCCTAGGAGGACTGCTTCCCGGTCTTATGCTTGCGGCCTTCTACATCATCTATATCGGCATACGCTGCAAACTGCAACCCAGTATCGGACCGGCAATACCGGAAGATGAAAAATTCAGCACTCGGGACAAGTTGCACGCGCTGCTGGGTATTTGGCCATTTTTACTATTGATATTTATTGTTCTCGGTGCAATTTGGGGCGGAATCGCCACACCTTCTGAAGCAGCGGCGTTTGGAGCTGCAGGCGCCCTGTGTATCAATATTATTTATCGAAGACTAACCTGGAAAATTCTAAGAGATTCCCTTGAGACGACTGTCAAGCTGACGGGCATGGGATTATGGATATTGATAGGCGCCAATATCTACCTAAACATCTTTAATTCGATGGGATCACAGGAGCTGGTAACGAGTCTGGTGTTAGGGATGCCGGGCGGAGAAAACGGCATCCTGATTATGATGATGTTGATCATACTTTTACTGGGCATGGTCATGGATGATTGGGCAATAATTATGTTGTGCACGCCCTTATACATTCCAATTATCAATGAGCTGGGTATAGATAAACTGTGGTTTGGCGTGTTGTTCATCGTAAACATCCAGATAGCCTATTTAACCCCCCCATTTGGTTTTGTATTGTTTTGGCTGAAGAGCGTCCTGCCAAAGGATGTCAGTATGGGAGATGTATACAGATCGGTAGGTCCCTTTATCGTCTTGCAAGTTATTGGACTGATATTGATCTATCTATTTCCGCAAATTGCCACTTGGCTGCCAAGTAAACTGAATTGACAAGGCATTTTTTCGTTTACTGGGAAAGGCTTATTACAGACACCTACTGCGCTAGGAATTCATCATGAAGATATGGAAACTGTACGAAAAATCCGTGAATTTAATTGCAGAATTGATGGGTAGAATCGGCTGGTTACTACTGCTTTACTGCATGTTTTTTGGTGTCGTGGACGTGTTTTTAAGATACGTGTTGAACAGTCCATCCTTGTGGATCTCGACAACGGTGCAGGTCGCGATGGTATTCATGGCGTGTGTAGGTGGAGTGTATGCCTATAACGCAGACGCATTTGTAAAGTTGGACCTCTTTTACGCGAATTTCTCGCCCAGAAAAAAAGCGTTATGTGATCTGGTAACGGTAATCTTAACCTTAGCGTTTCTTGCAGTTGTAATATGGAAAGGTATGGATGCCGCGTTACTTTCGGTAAAAATGAATCAGATGACGCCTACCAGTGTGCCAATCCCGGTATACCCTATGAAAATTTTTATCCCGATCGCAGCGGTTGTGATGCTGTTGGTTGTGATTAAAAAAATCATTCAGGACATCATAATCCTAGTAACGGAAAAAAAGACTTCGCCAATTCACCAGTAATAGACAGTGACTGTATTGTTTGATCGATGGTGAAGAAGTAAGTGTAGGCGTTTTTTGAAAAGCGCCATTTTTTGATACCAACAAGAGAGGAAAAGCTGATGAAAAAATATATGCTCGGACTACTCTCAATACCGCTGGTTGCGTCTGCGGGGATGTTTGGTCTGACAGCGGATGCAGCCGAAAAATATGGTAAACCGGATAAGGTGACCGAATGGGTTTTCCAACCCTGTTTTGATTCGTCAGACGCTGGCTGGGCTAACGGCGTTGTTCCCTGGATCGAGGCTGTAGAAAAAGCAACGGAAGGCAGTATCAAGTTTAAGCTTCAACCCTCTGGAGCAATTACCAGTGGTTCAGAGGCATTTAGTGCAACCTCGGCCGGCTTGTTGGATGTGACGGCATGCTGGGCATCGGTATACGGAGGGGACATGCCAGAAGGTATGCTCGCTTTTGGCATGGCGATGGGAGCGGATAACTATCGGGATGCGTGGGCGGCTATGTTTGGCGATCCGAAGTACAAAATCGGCGACCTGGTGCAGAAAGCATCAAACGACAGAAACCTGCAATGGGTTGGTTGGTCTAGCCAAGGCCCGAATGCGATGTTTACAAAATTCCCCGTGCACAAGTATGAAGATCTAGCCGGCAAGAAGATGCGCGCGGGCGGGCCTCAGGCACTGTTTCACGAGGCGGTAGGTGGCGCTCCTGTTGCGATGGGTGGAGGCGATATCTATACGGCGGTAAAGCTTGGTACCGTCGATGGAACCTATTGGGATACCGGTGGAATCGACGACATGGCCTTCCATGAAGTTATTCAGTACGCCATCATGCCAGGTTGGTGCCCAGCGCAACATCAGGAGATTTTTTTGAATCTCGACAAATGGAAGGCGCTTAACCAATGGCAGCGTGATCGTATAAACGACGTATTTATGTCGACCTACTTTGAAACTAGCAGAATGCATGCGGTTGGTGTGAAGGATGCGCTTAAGGTTTTAGAGAAATCGGGTGGCACAGTCATCAACATGTCGGAAGATGAAGTAAAGCGTATGCGACAACTTGCAATAGAAAAGGTTTGGCCAAAAGTAGCGGAAAAGTCTGAGCTTACCGCCGAGGGTGTGAAGCTCTGGAAAGAGTTTTTACAAGACATAGGCGAGTTGTAGCCAGGGAAATGGCAGGAACAAGCATGTTAATGATGACTATTGTTGCATGCTTTTCCTGCCTATCGTTCACTTAGAATCTAAACCAAAAGCTTGACCCTGTGCATATCGTTTGGCTCAGATGCCGTTAAGCCTCCCGTTCCGGCCTGTGCTCATAGTAACTTCCGAGGAGATAATAAGCATATCCAGTCAATCGGCTACATCCGTCACTTGTTACCATGTACCGTGCACCCATTGAATTTCGTCTATACCTCAACCGCTATCTCGATAGGTGAGAGAAATGATGGCATGAGATAATGTTCATGTCGACAGGTTGGGTTTCTAGTGGTTGGCAATGATTTATATCAGCAATTTTTTTTCGAATATAGGTTGGATAGATATTATCGCCGCGATGCTCCTGTTTGGGACCTATTGGCTATATCCGTTTACCGCGAAACGTCTCTTCGGCGAAGACATCGGCACACGCATGCTGATTTGGCGAAACGAATGGGCACAGCAGCTGCTATGGCGCGAAGAAAGAATCACAGATGTGAGTCTTGTACAAGGTTTGATAAGAAACGTCTCTTTCTTTGCGACTACCACGGTATTCGTCATCAGTGGTTTAGTCGCATTGCTCGGTAGCAGCTCTTCGATTGTTGAGCGGTTAAATACGCTTCCACATTTTGATCCCGTAACAGAAGAGACGGTATTCATGAAGATTGCCGCCTTGCTGATCCTAGCCATTATTGCTTTTTTCAAATTTGGCTGGTCCATGCGTCTTCATGCCTATGCCCTGTTGATGGTCGGGGCAGTACCTCATCCAGAAGAGCGTGGCAGCAAATATGCATTATCGATTGCTCAGCGTATCGCAAGCATGAGCACCTTAGCTTCCCAACATTTTCTTGGCGGCGTGCGTGCCTACTATTTTGGCTTTTCTGCTATTCCGTGGTTTTTGTCACCTTGGCTCTTCTTTCTTTCGCTGGGTTTGGTTTTGATCGTAGCCACACGACGGGAGTTTCTTTCAAGCAGTTTCGCAATCGCCGCTCCTCCGACTCAGGAGTTACCGGAAAAGCCTAATTTATCTCAACACACTTCGGAGAAAAAATGATGTATGAGATCAAACATTTCGTGGAAAACGCTAGTTGGGCAGGCACCAGTACGCGCACCGGAGAAATATATAACCCGGCAACCGGTAACGTGACTGGCAAAGTGTTGATGGCCTCCAAGCAGGATGTCGACTACGTGGTTGAGAAAGCAGCAAAGGCGTTGCCGGATTGGGCTGCCACACCACCTGCCATGCGGGCAGCTATCATGTTCAATTTCCGCAGTTTGTTGCTCACGCATATCGATGAATTGGCAGAGATGTTGTCAGCTGAGCATGGCAAGACAATCCCGGATGCCAAGGGGGAGATCGCGCGCGGCATAGAGGTCGTTGAATTTGCCTGCGGTATTCCTCAACTTCTCAAGGGAGAATACTCCGAGACTGTCGCCAGCAATGTCGACAGTTTCTCTGTACGCCAGCCGGTCGGTGTTGTTGCGGGTATTACGCCGTTCAACTTTCCGGCAATGGTTCCGCTGTGGATGTATCCTGTCGCCCTAGCTTGTGGCAACGTCTTTGTTCTCAAGCCATCGGAGAAAGACCCGAGTGTGGCGTTGCGAATCGCCCAACTACTCGCTGAGGCGGGTCTCCCGGAGGGAGTCTTTAACCTGGTCAATGGTGACAAGGAAGCCGTGGATGCGCTGCTTGATAATCCGACCGTAGGGGCAGTGAGCTTTGTCGGCTCGACCCCGATCGGCCATTATATTTATTCACGAGGAACGGCCAATGGCAAGCGTGTGCAGGCGCTATGCGGAGCCAAGAACCATCTGGTTGTCATGCCGGATGCCGACATGGCGCAAGTCACCGACGCTTTGATAGGTTCGGCCTTTGGTTCCGCGGGCGAGCGCTGTATGGCGATCTCGGTAGCCGTGCCGGTGGGCGAAGAGACAGCCGATAGGCTGATAGAGGCGTTAGCGCCGCGTATCCGTGCGCTCAAAGTCGCACCCTGCACCAATCTCGACAGTGAACTGGGTCCGGTCATCTCCAAACAGAGTTATGACAAGATTCACAATCTGATCGAGCAGGGTATAGACGCGGGCGCGAAGCTGTTGGTCGACGGCCGCAATGTTAAGCTACCGGGCTACGAAAGCGGATATTTTATCGGTGGCTGTTTGTTCGACAATGTTACGACCGATATGTCAATCTATCGCGAGGAAATCTTTGGGCCCGTACTGTCCGTTGTTCGGGCTGGCAGCTACGACGATGCCCTGAAGATGATCAACGATCATGAGTACGGTAATGGCGCCGCGATCTTTACTCGCGATGGTGATGCGGCACGTGATTTTTGGGCAAGGGTCCGGATTGGCATGGTGGGCGTGAATGTGCCCATTCCAGTGCCAGTGGCTTATCACTCCTTTGGTGGTTGGAAGCGGTCACTGTTTGGCGATCATCATATCCATGGAATGGAAGGCGTGCGCTTTTACACCCGCTTGAAAACCATGACGATGCGCTGGCCGTCAGGCATCCGCGTTGGTGCTGAGTTCAACTTTACCAGCGGCAAGGAGGCATAGCGCACCCGGCTTCGTCCTATTTATGGGTTGTCCATGGTAGGCTAGAGGTTAGCGGCAGGTTTACAGTAATCCGAGGTGTCGGAGGGTTTCTAGCCCGACCGCTCCGACACCTCAGTTACCTAGCTCATTGGACATTAACAGCGCTGTTACCGCTTTCGGTGCGCTTAACAAACTGCGGTAAAAACTTTCCGGTTGACCGGATGTAACCCAGGTAACGTTCGCCGAATGTGCTCACCAGATCCTTCTCTTCATGATAGACGCCGATCAGGATGTAGACAGACATTCCGATAGCGAACAACAGGTGGCCGACCGTCATTATCGGTGTTATCCAGATACCGACAAACACGCCGGTCATAATGGGGTGACGGATGTAGCTATACAGTGCATTCAGCTTGAAGGGCAGGTGAGTATAAGGCTTGCCCCTAAAGTATAACCATACCTGGCGCAATCCAAACAGGTCGAAGTGATCAATCAGGAAGGTAGCGTAGAATACCAATGCCCATCCGGACAGGCCGATGGCGAGTAGGCTACTGTAAAGCAGGGCGTTATCGGCTTGCCAGAGAACCTCTGGCAGTGGTTGCCAGAAGGCGATCATCGCAAAGGTCACAATAGCCGTAGCTAACATAAATGTGCTGCGTTCAGCCGCTTCCGGAAAAATTCGTGTCAATCGACGCTTGAATGCAGGTCTTGCCATGATGCTGTGCTGCAAAGCAAACAACAACATCAGGCCGATGTTGATCCCAATGGCCACTGCGGTATTGGTTGTGGTGTCCCCGTCAAGATTGGCCAGGAGTGGATTAGCCGGTATTAGGTTGAACAGAAACGCAATCAGGCTTACCAGTGCAGCGGATCCCAGTATGTAGTTAATGATGCCGTAGAGCAGTACGAGTACTTTTTTCATGGTTATCTCCTTCAACTGTTGTTTGTTAGTGAGCGGTGTGGCTGACGATCTCAATCAGGTTTTCCGAGGTGGTAGTTGTTATCCACTTGATTGCAGCGGCCATGGCCCAAGTACTGACGGTCGCCAGCAATAAAGGCGGGCAGTATTCACAACCGCTGATTACACCGACAGACAAGATCGCCGTGGCGATCAGACCGATATTGTTGGCATTAAGTGTATTCATGATGTTCTCCCGTGGTTAATCGGTGTTAATTCCGATGGGTAAATCATAGGTTTGCCCCCGAGCCTGCTCTACAACGCAATCTGTAGTAAGACACTACGCAATCTGTAGTAATCAACTACGCTTTTTGGAGTTAGAATGCCGTAGGCCCGGCCGGACTTGTGCAGGCACAGCTCAGACGGGAGTACACAGAAGACTTAGAACACACCGGAGGGCGCATGGAATACGGTCAGTTTTGTCCGATCGCCAAGGCAAACGAGATACTGGGTGAGAAATGGACGCTGCTTATTATCCGCGAACTGTTGATGGGAGGCAGGCGTTATAATGAGCTGCAGCGCGGTCTCAGCCAGATCTCACCCACCATGCTTTCCAAGCGGCTCGACTCACTGGAAGAGCATGGACTGTTACTAAAGAAAAAGATCCCCAGCCAGAAGGGCTGTTGCATAGCGATTTAAACCGTAATCCGTACCAGCTTTGTTTTCACTTTCTGCGGTAGCAGATTGATTGGCATTTTGGTGGATTCCGGTAAACGGATGCCGAGTCCGCGACACCTCATAAGGATTGTCAGGCTGGACATTGTCTGCGG
>JAGRGP010000059.1 GCA_020445415.1 Gammaproteobacteria bacterium
GTGGCATTTCTCTGGAAGAAGATTGGCACCAGTTCCCAGAACGAGCGTGAGGCGCATCTCCTGCTTCAACTGATGAAAGACTGTTGCCAGGTAACGGCACCGGGTGTGTTGTTTATCGCCGAGGCGATTGTAGCGCCGGTAGAGATTATCAAGTATTTCGGTGAGGATGCGGTCATCGCTAAGGAGTGCGAGATTGCCTACAATGCCACCCTGATGGCGCTGTTATGGGATACGGTGGCCACCAAAAACTCCCGCCTGTTGAGCCAAGGCATTCGCAGCCTGCCGGTCAAGCTGGATCGCGCCACCTGGCTCAACTATGTGCGTTGCCACGACGATATCGGTCTGGGCTTTGATGACCTTGATATTAGCGCCGCCGGTTATGATCCTTTTTCACACCGTAAATTTCTGGTGGACTACTTTACCGGCACTTATCGGGATTCCAATGCCAGAGGGCAGCCCTTCGGACGTAATCCCAAAACGGGGGATGCCCGCATTTCAGGGTCACTGGCCTCTTTGGTCGGGCTGGAAGCCGCGCTCGAACAGGGAAACGACAACGAGATCGACCGGGCGGTCAACCAAATCCTATTATTGCACAGTATTATATTGTCGTTTGGTGGCATACCCTTAATCTATTACGGCGACGAGATAGGCACATTCAATGACTGCACCTTTCTGGAAGACGAGAACAAGGCCGGGGATAATCGCTGGATGCATCGCCCCAGGATCGATTGGGAACTAGCGGATCTCCGGCATCAACGAGGCTCCCACCAGCAGCGTATTTTCGATGGCCTGAAAAAGATGGTGGCGGTACGCAAGGGTATTGCGGCGTTTGCCGATTACAATAATCGGGAGTTGATCGAACTCGATAACGTCCATCTGTTTGCGTTCTGGCGCACCCATCCAAACCTCACGGCTCCCCCGGTATTGGTGGTGGCCAACTTCCATAGTACGCCCCAGCATTTGGACATGAACAACATTGGCCGTCGGGGGATGTTTCCTTATGGGCGGATCGTCGATCTATGCTCGGGAGAGTCACCGGCGTTGTTCAACAATCAGCTTGTGGTGCCTCCGTTCCGGTTCTACTGGTTGGCGGAACGGGACGCAGAAGCCTTGTGAGTCGAGGGCTGGGCTCTTAGCGAGTCGGTGGTACGGGTATAACGGACTCCAACCGCCCGCGAGTCAATAATGACTCGGTTGCTATGCTGTTGGTGGCGGGGTAAAATCCGCCGCTTCCCGGTCATCTGTATCTTGTGATACCTGAGGTTGGCCGGGCTCCTTGCCTCACCGTTATTTGCGGGAGGCTGTATTAATCCATAAGGAGAGACAATGAGACATTACGAAATCGTGATCATGGTCCACCCGGACCAAAGCGAGCAGGTTCCCGGTATGATCGAGCGTTACCGCGCGATCATCGAGTCCAAAGAGGGTCAAATTCATCGGCTTGAGGACTGGGGACGCAGACAACTGGCTTATCCCATACAGAAATTGCACAAGGCACACTATGTGCTGATGAATATCGAGTGTGGCCGAGAGTCCCTCGAAGAGCTTGAGAATGCCTTCCGTTTCAACGATGCGGTATTGCGCAACCTGGTGCTTTCCATGAAGCGCGCCGTAACCGAGCCATCGCCGTTGGTAAAACCCCAGGATGATCGTGAAGGGCCAGCCATTGGGCAGGATGATGGCGATGAGGACGAGAGCTCTGAAGAGGCCGCCGAGTAACGGCTGTGGCTGCCAATATAGCCGCTGTTACAGGTTTCTGACCAACTACTGAGGGATAGATATGTCACGTTTTTTTCGAAGAAGAAGGTATTGCCGTTTCACCGCCGAAGGTATCAGCGAGATCGATTACAAGGATCTCAATTTACTAAAGGCCTATATCAGTGAAACCGGCAAGATAGTTCCTAGCCGTATCACCGGTACCAAAGCCAGGTATCAGCGGCAATTGCAGCAGGCAATCAAACGTGCCCGCTTCCTGGCGCTGCTGCCCTATACTGACGGGCACTAGTACGTCTGTGGACCTGGATCGGTTACCCGCCGAGGCATGGTGCCGGAACGGGTGAATCGGGCTGGTCAGATTCAGGTCAAGATTGCTGAATAAATAGGGTAGGTTCCCGAGGTGTCTGGATTCACCACATGCGCTCGCTAGCTTCCTTTTCCATGCAGGGAAGGTCGCAGGCGGTGATGGCGGCTACCGTGCTTGCCATCTTGTCGCTCATGCTGCCACCTTTGAGTATCCTGAGCGCCGCCGTAGTTGCCCTGGTAACGCTGCGGCAGGGACCCCGCGACGGCGCACTGGTCCTTGCCCTTGCCACCGTTGCCTGTGGGTTGTTGGCGGTAGTGTTGGTGGGGAACATGATAGCGGTTGCCGGGTTTGTGTTGCTGCTGTGGGCTCCGGTTTGGTTGCTGGGATTGGTGTTGAGATTGAGCCGCTCCCTGGGGATCACACTGACGGTGGCACTGCTGATCGGGGTGCTCGTTTTGGCCGGGCAATATGTGCAAGGTCAGGATCCGGTAGCGGTATGGAAAGCACTGTTACAGCCGCTGGTGGCATCGATGGTGGAATCCCAGTTGATTGATGCCGCACAGAGCGAAAAACTGGTTGAGATCGGTGCGAGCTGGATGCCGGGAGGGATTGTCGTAGGATTTGTGCTGCAATCGATGTCATCGCTTTTTCTGGCGCGCTGGTGGCAGGCAGCATTGTACAACCCGGGAGGATTTAGGACCGAGTTTCACAACTTGCGGATGCCAAAGTTGGTAGCTTTGGCTACCGGGGTCGTGCTAGTGCTGCAGTTGTTGGATATCGGCGGGTTGGCGGTAACCTACCTATATATGCTGCTGCTGGCCGCCTGGTTTTTGCAGGGACTCGCGGTGGTGCATGCGCTGTGCCACAAATTTGGGTTACATTTTGCGTGGTTGGTCGTTGTGTATGGCATGCTGTTTTTTGCGTTGGTCTACACGGTAACCACCCTGGCCGTGGTGGGATTTAGCGACGCGTGGATCGATATCAGGGCTCGTATGAGGCTGACCACGAGCGGGGGTTCGGATAAGACGGGCTGAAGTTTTCAATTAGACACCTGATTAGGGGTACTGAGTGATGGACGTAGTTTTATTGGAAAAAATTGATAATCTGGGCGGGCTTGGCGAAAAAGTAAGTGTCAAATCAGGTTATGGTCGCAACTATCTGATTCCTCAGGGAAAGGCAGTTGTTGCCACGAAAGAAAACGTGGCCGAGTTCGAAGCGCGGCGCGCCGAACTAGAGAAACAGGCCGCAGAGGCCTTGGCTGCGGCAGAAGCGCGCAAAGCCCGTATCGAAGCATTGACCGGTGTAACCATTGGCCGCAAGGCGGGTGATGAGGGGCGCCTGTTTGGTTCGGTAGGGACCTCGGATATTGCAGCGGCCGTGACCACTGCGGGAGTGGAGGTCGTTAAACGGGAGGTGCGCTTACCCAATGGACCGTTGAATACAACCGGAGAATTCGAAATTGAGTTGCATCTTCATACCGATGTAGACGCGCTCCTACGCCTTGCCGTGGTCGCCGAATAGTTCCGACATTGGATTCTCTCCCCGGAAGCGTTCCGGGGGCGGGAATCGCCCCTAGTTCGAATCGGCAGGGCAACTCCCGGTATTGCCGGTTTTCGCGTATGCTTGCCGGGTACGGGTTTCTCCGGCAGCAAGCAAAGCCGGAGCGCTCCTGCTGAACGATATCGATCTCTCGTATCAACCGCCAATGGACCCCGAAAGCGACAGCCTGAGGATACCCCCGCACTCGATTCAGGCAGAGCAATCGGTGCTTGGTGGGATCATGTTGAACAACCACTCTTGGGATCAGGTCGCCGACCAGATTGTGGAGCGGGATTTCTATCGTCGCGAACACCAGCTTATCTTTCGTGCGATTCTGGATTTAGCGGAAAGAAACCAACCGTTTGATGTGATTACCCTCTCCGAGGCATTGGCCGCTCGCGAGCAGTTGGACGATGCCGGCGGATTGGCCTACCTAGGCAGGTTGGCCAAAGATACCCCCAGTGCTGCGAATATCCGTGCCTATGCCGGTATCGTCCGTGAACACTCGGTCAAACGCCAGTTGATCAGGGTGGGTACGGAAATTGCCGATAGTGCCTTTCAGTCCGAGGGCCGCAGCGGTGCCGAGCTGCTGGACAACGCCGAAAGCAAGGTGTTCGAGATCGCCGAACAGGGATCCCGCGGGCCCGGATTTCAGCCGATCAAGTCACTTCTCACCAAAGCTGTGGACCGGATCGAAACGCTGTTCGCCAATGATGAACCGATCACCGGATTGAGCACCGGTTTTACCGATCTCGACCGCATGACGTCGGGGCTGCAGCCGGCCGACTTGATCATCATTGCCGGTCGTCCGTCAATGGGTAAGACCACGCTTGCCATGAATATCGCCGAGAATGTGGCGATCAACAGTGGCAGACCGGTGGCGGTATTTAGCATGGAGATGCCGGGAGAGGCACTGGCGATGCGTATGATGTCATCGCTCGGACGCATCGACCAGCACCGGGTCCGTACCGGTAGGCTAGAGGATGACGAATGGCCGCGTCTCACCTCGGCGGTCAGTATTCTGGCGGAAGCTAGGATGTACATCGATGACAGTCCCGCCCTCAGCCCAACCGAGGTTCGGGCCAGATCCCGACGGTTGATGCGGGAAAACGGCGATCTGGGACTGATCCTGATTGATTATCTACAATTGATGCAGGCCGGCACCTCAACCGAGAACCGGACGAACGAAATCTCCCTAATATCCCGTTCTCTCAAAGCGCTGGCCAAGGAACTGAATGTGCCGGTGATTGCCCTGTCGCAGCTCAACCGCAGCCTGGAGCAGCGCAACAATAAACGTCCCATTATGTCCGATCTTCGGGAATCGGGTGCCATTGAGCAGGACGCGGACCTGGTGGTGTTTATCTATCGGGACGAGGTCTACAACGAAGACAGCCAGGACAAGGGTATTGCGGAGATCATCATCGGGAAACAACGCAATGGTCCCATCGGCACGTCCCGATTGACCTTTCTGGGTCAATACACCAAGTTTGAGAATTATATTGACGATGTCTATGGCAGCGATAGCTATTGATTGTGGGTGGCGCAGGTAGATGGGTCCCGAGGCGCTCATCGACCTCGCGGCATTGCGTGCTAACCTCCGGCGGGTGAAGGAGAAGGCTCCACGCAGTCGAGTGTTGGCAGTGATCAAAGCAAACGCCTATGGACACGGGGCGGTGCGCATCGCCAGGGCATTGGAAGCGGCGGATGCGCTGGCCCTGGCAAGAGTCAAGGAAGCGGTCTCGTTGCGCCGTGCCGGTATCACGAAACCCTTGATGGTTCTGGAAGGGTTTTTTGATCAAGAGGAACTGGAGGCGGCATCCGCGCATCAGATAGAACTGGCTATCAGCAGGCCAGAGCAGCTGGACCTGCTGGATAGGGTAAGGCTGACCCATCCGGTATCATGTTGGTTAAAGATTAATACCGGCATGAACCGCCTGGGGTTTTTACCAGAACAGGCCGTGGCTGCCATGCGCCGTTTGTCCGCCGCGCCAGCGGTTCAAGGGCGGGTACGGTTGATGAGCCATTTCGCCAACGCCTCCGACATCGAAGATACCACCACCGATCGGCAGCTCCGTTCATTTACCGCTGTCGCCGAAGCCCTGGGGGCAGGCGAGCGCAGCCTGGCCAACTCCGCCGGTATTCTCGGCTGGCCGGATTCTCATTTCGAATGGGTCAGACCCGGGATCATGCTCTACGGCAGTTCGCCGTTCGATGAGGGCATTGCAAAACAGGACGGACTGTTACCGGTGATGACCCTACGCAGCCAGTTGATCGCCGTTAACCACTGCAGTGCGGGTGATGCCGTGGGTTACAGTGGTTGTTGGCGTTGTCCCGAGGCCATGCCTGTGGGAGTGGTTGCGATCGGCTACGGAGACGGCTATCCCAGGCATGCGGCAAGCGGCACGCCGGTGCTGCTCAACGGTCAGCGAGTGTCTCTCATCGCCAGGGTATCAATGGATATGATTACCATCGATCTCCGCTCTCAACCTGGCGCCAGAGTTGGCGATCCGGTGATTCTGTGGGGAATCGGGTTGCCCGCAGAGCAGGTCGCAGCGGCGGCGGGCACCATTTCGTATCAGTTGTTTTGTGGGATTACCTCAAGAGTTCAGTTTCTAGAAAGGGACGTGGAGGACACTGATGGTTAAGGTGCCAGGGAAGGCGCTATATATCTGTGCGCAATGCGGCGCCCACTCTGCGAAATGGTCGGGCCAGTGTCCTGAATGCCAAGCCTGGAACACCCTGGAAGAATCGGTGGTACGCAGCGCATCTCCTCGTCATCCCCGATTTAACGGCTACGCGGGAGACCCTCTGCTTGCCGGGGTGCGTTCATTGGCCGATGTCCAGCCCCAGGCGCAAAGTGGTAACGCAACCGGCAATGGGGAATTGGACCGGGTGTTAGGCGGGGGGCTGGTCCCCGGATCGGTGATTCTCATCGGCGGCGACCCCGGAATTGGCAAGTCAACCCTGTTGCTGCAGACACTCTGTGCCCTGTCCAGCACGCTTTCGTCACTATACGTGACTGGTGAGGAGTCGGCTGAGCAGATCAGTCTTCGCGCCGAGCGGTTAGGGTTGCCGAGGGACAATTTGCGCCTGCTGACCGAAACCTGCGTAGAGCAGATATTGTTACACGCCAAAGGGGAACTGCCCGCAGTCATGGTGATCGACTCGATTCAGACCGTGTTTACCGATCAGCTGCAGTCGGCGCCCGGGTCCGTGGCCCAAGTCCGCGAATCGGCGGCGCAGCTGGTTCGTTTCGCCAAGCAACAGGGAACATCGATTTTTTTGGTCGGCCATGTAACCAAGGAAGGCACCTTAGCTGGACCGCGGGTTTTGGAGCACATGGTTGACACCGTACTCTATTTCGAGGGGGAACCGGGAAGCCATTTCCGTCTCATCAGGACGATCAAGAATCGTTTTGGCGCGGTCAACGAGCTTGGCGTGTTCGCCATGACCGATCGTGGGCTCAGGGAGGTGAGCAATCCTTCGGCAATATTCCTGTCCCACCGCCAGCAGGAGGTACCGGGCAGTGTGGTGATGGTGACGCGGGAGGGCAGCCGACCGCTATTGGTGGAAGTACAGGCGCTGGTTGACGAGAGTCCGTTGGCCAACCCTCGGCGCGTTACCCTGGGTTTGGAACAGAATCGACTGTCGATGTTACTCGCGGTGCTTCATCGCCATTGTGGAGTAGCCATGTTCGACAGGGATGTTTTCGTCAATTTGGTGGGTGGAGTGCGCATCAATGAGACTGCCGCGGACTTGCCAGTCTTGCTGGCGGTGTTATCCAGTTATCGAGACCGAACCCTGCCAAGGGAATTGATCGCCTTTGGCGAGGTAGGCCTGGCGGGTGAGATCAGGGCGGTTCAGAACGGGGCGGAGCGTTTGAAGGAAGCGGTGAAACATGGCTTTCGCCAGGCCGTCGTGGCGCGCAAGAATGCCCCTAACCAGGCCATTAAAGGTCTCGAAATTGTCGCGGTCGAGCGGCTTGCTGAGGTTCTTGATCTGTTCTGACTCCCCGGCTTATGGCAGGGCGCGGAGTGACAATATGTCTCAACGGCCCAGATTTTCCAGTTCTCGTTCCAACAACTCCGGATCATCCGTATTGAGTTCGACCAACCGCCGTAAGTGAGAAATGCTATCCATATCGATACGCTCACAGCGAAATCCCAGGGTGTCATGCTGCTGGTGGGCGACTCGCGCATCCATGCGGATCTTGGTGTTGCCATCTTCCAGAAGTACGGTGAGTACCACCGGGCTGTCGTTTCCGATTTGCCATTCCTCCGGTTTGATAAGGAATGCACCATTCAGTGATATATCGAGAAGCGTGGATATGAACTCCGTGGTGCCATCGGATACTTTTACCGGAGAATCAAAGAGTATTCGTTGAAATTTACGGCGATCTGACATGTCTCTTGCGGTATTCATCTCTCTCTCGGCATCGTAGACTGGGTTATCCGTGTTTCGGCCGGAGACGAAAATTCTGCAGTCCGAACTAAGAAGACGGGGTGTCGCCAATGGCCGGCCGGTACTTGTTGGGATAGATACGCAGTACCTTAATCACGTTGTCTTGGGTCTGCAAAATCTCGATCGGGTAGCCGTTCAGAAGCAGGCTGGTACCGGGTTCCGGTATTGTTTCCAGAAACTCGATAACCAATCCGTTCAGAGTACGTGGGCCATCGACCGGCAATTTCCAATGAAAGGTTCGGACCAGATCCTTGACGTTGCTGCTTCCCGCCACCAAATAGCTGCCGTCCTCTTGAGGCTGAATCTCTAGCGCATTGTCTGATGGATCGGTGGCGAAGTCACCTACGATTTCCTCCAGCAGGTCTACCAGCGTGATTAATCCTAGCAGATCCCCATACTCGTCAACCACTACCCCGACCCGGGTGTGATTGCGCTGAAAATTCATCAACTGTTTGTTGAGTGTGGTGCCTTCCGGCACGAAGTAGGGTGGATCACAGATGGTCCGAATGACATCTCGGTTAAGCTCCCCCTGGGCCAGTGCGTGCATCGCGCGGCGTATATGCAGCATACCGATAATGTTGTCTATGCCGCCTTCGAATACCGGCAGCAGGGTATAGGGACTATTCTGCAGACGCCGGATGATATCTACCTCCGACTCTTCGAGATCTATACCTTCCACGTCATTGCGCGGAACCATGATATCCTCAACCTGTACCTTCTCCAGGTCCAGTACGCTGATCAACATGGACCGATTCTTCTGAGGAATCAGTGCCCCAGCCTCGGCTACCACGGTACGTAATTCTTCCTGATTAAGCGCGTGTCCTTCCATATCTTCCGGTGCCACACCCAATAGCCGGAGCAATGTATTGGAGATGATATTAACGAGCCACACTAACGGATAAAGCAGTTTCAACAGGGGTATGTACAAGAAGGCGGCGGGATAGGCCAAACGCTCGGGATGCAAGGCTGCCAGGGTCTTTGGTGTTACTTCGGCAAAAATCAGAATTACCAGAGTCAACAAACCCGCCGCTACCGCGATTGCACCCTCTCCACCCAGGCGCAATGCGATAATCGTGGCAATGGATGACGCCAGAATATTCACCAGATTGTTACCCAATAGGATCAGGCCGATCAGGCGGTCGGGACGTTTCAGCAGACGGGAGGCGAGGATAGCACCCTGATATCCGGCCTTGGCCTGGTGCTTCAACCGGTAGCGGTTGAGGGTCATCAGCGCGGTTTCGGAACCGGAGAAAAACGCGGACAATAGAATCAGCAGCAGGAGGATACTAAATAGCAAACCGGTTGAGATGTCATTCAAAATTGGGCACCTTTGCAGCCAAGCACCACCCTCGGAGCAGAAGGGCGATGACGAAGATCAGTCAAACGATGGAGGACCTACCCGGGTGAATAACAATGAGAGGAACCCATTCCTTACCGGATTGTATATCGAAGAACAACTACCGCTCCACTGGAGCTCGGCACCGGCGGCGGTGGATGCCGCCACCCGGCGCAGCGAAGGAAATCTGCGATTGTTGAGATTGCTGAATCTTTTACATGAATGGGATAGCCAACGGGTGTTCGAGCCGGACGAAAAAAGGAGTGATATCGAACGGCTCGAAGTCAAGCTGGACTTGGTGATCGCACTACTTGCGGATCTGGCCAGTCAACGTCGCGAGCCGCTACCCCATGTCGATGTGGTCAAGATTGGAACCGATGGTATCGAATGGCTGGAACCTGATGGTCGACCGCCCGATGTCGGTGAACAGCTGTCACTGGCGCTGTATCTGGATCGGCGCTTGCCAGCCCCCTTGGAATTGTATGTTGAGGTGGTCGGAATTGAGATGGCCGATGATGGGGCGGTATGGGTGCGCGTGGTTCCGAGCCATTGGGGAGTCGCGGTGAGGGATCAGCTCGAACGGCTGATTTTTAGAAAACATCGGCGGCAAGTTGCAATGAGTAAACCGTTAACCGAGGAGTGATCGGAGAAGGTGGAGAATAGCCTCGCTATTCACAGTGTCATTAACATACCAAAGTGGCAATTTTTTGACATCCCTGGGGGTTGCGCATAACATATTCAGGCGAAAAGAAAATTTATAGTCAGCCGAGTGTCGCACGAAGGGAGGGTCAGAGAGGGGATGAGTGATAGAGCGGAATCTGATATCAGATCCAATAACAATTATATTTTACTAATCGATCAGGATAAAAATCGAATAAAATATATTCAAAATATACTTGAATTTATTGATTATAAAGTAGAAATATATAATTCATTGGATGAACTTAGGCAAGGGTCCGTACCGCAGAGCCCCAATACGGTGGTCAGTTTCCTGATTGACGCGGGAACGCCGGATGGCGAATTGGATCAGCTTGCAACAATCGCTGAAAGCATGTCACCTAAACCGCCGTTACTGGGGATATCCCCGGGGGATGAAGAGGGTGAGGGGGCAACAGTCCAACCCGGAAGCCGTTTCCTCGCGGTAGTTGATCTCCCCGCTCGCTACGAGACATTGATCGATATCCTTTATAAGGCACAGTTGTTTCAGGAACAGCAGTCAAGCCGAGCGGGGCGGCGTCCTCTGGAGCTCTTCAGAAGTCTATCGGGTAATAGCCGCGCAACACGCCAGATTAACAAAATGATTCAGCAAGTGGCTGACACCGAGGCGACGGTACTGATCCTAGGTGAGTCTGGTACCGGAAAAGAGGTAGTTGCGCGTAAGTTACATTACAGTTCGGGGCGCCGGGGCAAACCCTTTGTTCCCATCAATTGTGGCGCGATCCCGGGCGACCTGCTGGAGAGTGAGCTTTTTGGCCATGAGAAGGGGGCGTTTACCGGAGCTATCAATGCGCGGGAAGGGCGTTTTGAATTGGCCGAGGGTGGCACGCTGTTTCTCGATGAAATCGGTGATATGAGTTTGCCGATGCAGGTTAAGCTGCTGCGGGTATTGCAAGAGCGGAGTTTCGAGCGGGTTGGCAGCAACAAAACGATCCAATGCGACGTGCGGATCATTGCCGCCACCCACCGCGACCTTGAGAAATCCATTACCCAGAACAAATTCCGGGAGGATCTTTATTACCGGCTCAATGTATTTCCTATCGAGATGCCACCTCTGCGGGAGCGGGTGGAGGATATTCCCATCCTGATTAACGATTTGATCTCTCGCATCGAAACCGAGAAGCGTGGATCGGTTCGATTGACGCCTGCGGCCGTGATGGCATTGACCCAATACCGCTGGCCGGGAAATGTACGGGAACTGGCCAACCTGATCGAACGGCTGGCGATTTTGCATCCCTACGGTGTAGTGGATATTAAGGAGTTGCCGGAAAAATTCCGTGTGGGCTACAAACCGGGAGTAACCAGTGAGACAGAATTGCCCATGGTGCAGATCCGGGGCGAGGATGAAGAGACGGTGGCAGCCGCACACCGGTTACCTCACGAGGGCCTCGATCTCAAGGTTCACCTCAGCAACCTGGAGATGGACCTTATCCGGCAAGCACTGGACGAGTCCGATGGCGTGGTAGCCCATGCGGCGAAACGGCTCAAGATGCGCCGGACCACCCTAGTAGAAAAACTGCGGAAATATGGCCTACAGCGGGGTCACGAGACGGCGATAAATTGACGTGATCAATCTTGTAAATCTCAACTAATTGTTATTTATATAAAAATAATAATGGCATGATTGCTGCTTAATGATTGGCGAGTGGTTTTTTAGGACCATGAACCGAGGCAGTGAATCAATGTCCAAGTCAGTTGTCAGTGCCATCCCGAGGCAGCAGTTGGAAGAGGCCTTTCTGATGTTTAGTCAGGCCGCTTCGGAATTGGCCGATTCCTACCTGCAACTGCAGCTGCGGATCGGCCAGTTGAGCGAAGAGCTTGCCGCAGCGCGTTCAGGGCGCATGAAAGAGCTTACCGAGAAAGAGCATTACGCCTACCGGTTTGCTCAGCTTTTGGATAGTCTCCCGGCGGCGGTGGTAGTGGTAGGTGCCGATGATCGGGTAGCGCAATACAACCCTGCGGCAAGCGAGTTGTTTCCCGCGCTTGCTACGGGTGTGTCCTGGGCGCATATCGCGCGCCATATGGTCTCAACCAACACCCAGAAAAACGAGCTGAAATTGAACACTGGCGCGGTGGTCAGCTTCACCGAGCGGCGGCTTGCGGGAGAGTCAGGCCGGATCATGCTGATGCTCGATATTACCGAAACCCGCCGCTTGCAGCAGCGAGCCGCACGCCAGCAACGCCTTAGTGTGATGGGCGAGATGGCGGCTAAGTTAGCCCACCAAATAAGAACACCCCTCACTTCCGCGCTGCTTTACAACAGCCACCTATCGCGTGACGACCTCAGTAGCGAGCGGCGCGCACGGTTTTCGCAGAAGTCACGTCGCTGCCTGTTAAATATGGAGCGCCAGATAAATGACATGTTGTGTTACGCCAAGGGAAGCGATTTTGAGCATCGTCCTCTGGATCTCAATGAACTACTCAAAGAACTAAGGCAAACATTGGAACCGATCGCCAGGGAGCGGAACATCATCCTGAACATCAATACGGTGCGCCGGCGTGCCATGGTCGATGGTGATCGGATGGCGCTGCTGGGTGCGCTAATGAATATTGCCGTGAATGCCTTGGATCACAGCCCGGACGACGGGGTTATCACACTGACCCTAACAGATGGAGAGGAGTGCTGGGAGTTACACATCGACGACCAAGGCCCGGGTGTTCCCGAAGCCCTACATAAACAGATTTTCGAGCCCTTCTTCACGACCCGTAATCAGGGAACCGGACTGGGTCTGGCGGTGAGCCGCGCGGTGGCGATGGGCCACGGAGGAGACATTCAGGTAGGTATGGGGGTGGCGGGGAAAGGAAGCCGTTTTCGTTTCCGCCTGCCGAGGCTCGAGGGACGGGAATCCCCGGTACAGGATCCGATGTCTTACTCCAGTAGCAGTAACAGCGTGTTGGAGGGTGCGGTATGAGCCAGGAGACAGTGTTGGTGGTCGAGGATGATCGGGCGCTGCGTGAAGCGTTGCGCGATACCTTGGAACTGAGCGGTTACCGGGTGTGCACGGCAACTGACGGAGAGACGGCTCTCCGGTCCTTGGAACAGCAAGCGATCGGAATGGTTGTCAGCGACGTGCAAATGAGTCCGATGGACGGCTATCAATTGTTGTCTCAGATCAAACGCCGCCATCCACAGGTTCCGGTGCTGTTGATGACAGCCTACGGAAATGTCGAGAAGGCGGTGAGCGCGATACGTAATGGCGCCATCGACTATCTAGCAAAGCCATTCGATCCGGAGTTACTCCTGGCGAAGGTCGAGCAGTCGGTGATCCGCCATGCCGCCGAAGACGGCAATCCGATTGCAGAAGACATTCGCTCACGTGAATTGATTGACCTTGCCCGGCGGGTATCCAGCTGTGACACCACGGTGATGATTTGTGGGGAAAGCGGTACCGGAAAAGAGGTGATTGCCCGGTTTATTCACCGCCAGTCGCCGAGACGAAAGCACCCATTTGTCGCGATCAATTGTGCGGCGATACCCGAAAACATGTTGGAAGCGGTACTCTTTGGTCACGAAAAAGGGGCCTTCACCGGCGCTTTGCAGTCAACTCCAGGTAAGTTCGAACAAGCTCAAGGCGGGACTCTGTTATTGGATGAAATTTCCGAACTGAGTCTTGGCCTGCAGGCAAAACTGTTACGGGTGTTACAGGAACGGGAAGTGGAACGTGTTGGCGGCCGCCAGCTTATTCAGCTCGACGTACGGGTCCTGGCCACCACCAACAGAAACCTACGGGAAGAGGTAGCGGCGGGGCGTTTCCGTGAAGACCTATACTATCGGTTGAATGTATTTCCGCTGTATCTCCCTCCGTTACGAGAGCGTAGCCGCGATATTCTGCCGCTGGCTCGGTTTCTGCTGCAACGGCATTCCGCATCCCAACAAATGACCACGCCAGGATTCACCGCGGTCGCCGAACAACGCCTATTGAGCCACACGTGGCCCGGCAACGTGCGGGAACTGGAGAACGTCGTGCAGCGCGCCCTGATCCTCTGTGGCGGTGGTGAAATAGCTCCTTCCGAGCTCTGTTTCGAGATCGGTCCTAACCCATCGCCCGCCCCGGAGGTGCTTCCGGGTCCGAGTGCATTGAACGATGGACTGAGGTCGGTGGAGGAGCAGATTATCCTCGATGCCTTGCGCGAAGGTAACGGGAGCCGCAAGTCTGCCGCAGAGCGGCTTGGGATCAGCCAACGCACGCTACGCTACAAATTGGCGCGCCTGCGGGATGCCGGGATAGCCATCCCGGGTTGAGTATCCGCCATGATTAATCACTGAACATGAGAGATGTCCGAGACAATGAATCCGAATATCACGAGTCTGAATTCATCCAATATTGATCAAGTTCTGGCAACCATGCGGACCCTAAAGGCCCAGGCCGTGGGTAATCCCGAGCAGGTGGCACCAGGCTCCGGGAGTGACGTTAGTTTCAGTCAGCTGATGAAGCAGTCCCTGGATACGATTAACGAAACCCAACTGCAGGCGACGCAGATGAAGCAAGCCTTCGAGACTGGCGAACGGGATGTCAATCTTGCGGAAGTGATGGTGGCCGTTCAGAAATCCAGCCTCTCCTTCGAGGCAATGGTGCAAGTGCGGAACAAGCTGGTCGATGCTTATAAAGAAATCATGAATATGCCGATTTGATACGGCGGCTGCAAACATCCTGTTGGTTCAACCTCCTGAGGAAAGGGGTCGATGGAACTCGCGAACACAGATAAGAATCCGGCCGTCGCTTTGCCGCAAAACCTAAGCCAGAATCCGGTGGTGAAACAGCTCGGGGTAATGATCGGCATCGCCGCCAGCGTGGCGCTGGGTGTGGCCGTGGTGCTTTGGTCACAGACTCCCAGCTACAGCCTGTTGTTTGGCAACCTCGCCCAGAAGGATGCTACCGAGGTCGTCACCGCTCTGGAACAAGCCGGAGTCGAGTTCAAGATTGACGAGGCGAGCGGGGCATTAATGGTTGCCTCGGACAAGCTTCAGGAAGTGCGCATGAAGCTTGCTGGGATGGGCCTGCCACGAAGCGATAGCCTGGGGTTCGAACTGCTGCAGCAAGAGACGGGGTTTGGCACCAGTCGGGCCATGGAAGCGGCCCGTTTTCATCGGGCCTTGGAGGGCGAGTTGGCGCGGACGATAGGGGCGCTGGCGAATATCGAAAGCTCCCGAGTGCATCTCGCAACACCCAAGCAGTCTGTGTTTCTGCGCAACCGGGAGAAACCGAGCGCCTCGGTGGTGGTGAAGCTCTACCCGGGACGAACGCTGGAGAAACCCCAGGTTGACGCCATTGTTCATTTGGTGGCCTCTAGTGTGCCCGAGCTGGAGACCGGTCGGGTCACGGTCGTGGATCACAAAGGGAACATGTTGAGCAGCACTATTGAAAATCGGGAAATGATGCTCAGCGCGAGTCAGTTCGAATATACCAAGAAGCAGGAAGAACATTACCGGCAACGGGTGGAAAGCATACTGGCCCCGATCATCGGGTTGGACAAGGTTCGTGCGCAGGTCACCGCAGAGTTGGATTTTACCGTTTCGGAGCAGACCGCGGAGCGCTTCAATCCTGACTTTCCGTCGCTCAGGAGCGAGCAGATCGATGAACAGGCGAGCAGTCAAAGCCCGGTGCAGGGGGTTCCCGGAGCACTCAGTAATCAACCACCGGCCTCTGGATCGGCACCCGAAGTCGCCGCCGGAGGTGAAGATGGGGGAGCTTCGGAGGATGTGCCGCGCAACACCAGCAAGCGGGCCACGCGGAACTTCGAGCTTGACCGTACGGTCAGCCATACTCGGCTGTCAACCGGTAACCTTCGGCGGCTTTCCGTTGCCGTGGTTGTCGATGATTTGGTGACCCTCGGGGAAAACGGTTCCCGGGTGAGGCGTGAGCGCACCCCCGAGGAGATCAACCGTATCACCCAACTCGTCAAAGAGGCGATCGGTTTCAATGGAACCCGGGGTGACAGCGTTAAGGTGATCAACGCGTCGTTCATGGAGCCCGTGGAAATGGAACCCCTGCCCGAGCCACCTATTTGGGAGCAGCCCTGGGTATGGAACCTTCTCAAGCAGGTGGGTGGGATCGTGCTGGTCATCATGTTGATCTTTTTTGTCTTGAAACCAACCCTACACCGGTTGACCGCCCCCCCTGTTCCGGCTCGTAATCCCGAAGGTGGAAGTGATCAAGGGGGAAGCGAACGGGATGGGGATGGCAACCCCAAGCTGCACAGCGCAGAGGGAGGATACAGGCTGCCTGGGCCCGAGGCTTACGAAGATACCCTCGAGGCGGCGCGCAAGTTGGTTAGTGATGATCCAAAGCGGGTCGCGCAGGTGATCAAGAGTTGGGTGGCGGAAGATGCCGGTTGAACTCGCCAAGATTAAGGGGACAGACCGGGCCGCCATTCTGCTGTTGGCCATGGGGGAGCAGGATGCGGCGGCTATCTTGTCTCATTTGGGACCGAAAGAGGTCCAGGAGCTAGGATTAGCCATGGCCGGCATGACCAACGTTAGCACCACCAGCATGGAACAGGTGATGCGGTCATTCGTCGATACGTTGCGCGACCAAACGGCGCTGGGCGTGGATTCCGATCAGTATATCCGCAACGTGCTGACCAAGGCCTTGGGTTCGGAAAAGGCGGGCGGGGTTATCGACCGGATCTTGCTGGGACGCAACAGCAAAGGACTGGAGCAGTTAAAGTGGATGGATTCTCGCTCCATCGCTGAGTTGATTCGCTTGGAGCATCCCCAGATCATCGCCATCGTGCTGTCGTTTTTGGATCCCGATCAAGCAGCCGAGGTTTTATCAGAGTTCTCCGACCGGGTGAGGCCCGACATTATCATGCGGATCGCCACGCTGGATGGAATACAACCGGCGGCGTTGCAAGAGCTGGATGAGATCTTGGAAAAACAGTTCAGTGGCGCTTCAAATGTAAAGTCTTCATCCCTGGGAGGTGTCAAGACGGCGGCGAACATCCTCAATCTGGTGGAGGGGTCGGTGGAGAGCGGGATCATGGAACAAATAACCTCCAGCGATCAGGATCTTGCCCAGAAGATTCAGGACAACATGTTCGTGTTCGAAAACATCATCGATATCGATGATCGCGGCATCCAGACTCTGCTGCGAGAAGTTGCCTCGGACCAGCTGTTGTTGGCGATGCGTGGCGCGGATGAGGCATTGAAGGAGAAGATCTTCAAGAACATGTCGAAACGTGCTGCCGAGATGCTGCGTGATGACCTAGAGGCCGCAGCGCCGGCGCGGTTGAGTGATGTGGAAGCGGCACAGAAGGAAATACTGACCGTCACCCGGCGCTTGTCCGATGCGGGTGAAATTATGTTGGGAGGTGCCGGTGGTGAAGAGTTCGTCTGACCTGATGCCCGGAGATGAGGCCCTGGAAATCCGCCGTTGGAGACCACCGACGGTGCGGGCTGGAGAGGAATTGCAGACAGTTGACCCGGCGCCGGGCTCGTTGCTAACCGCAGAGCAGCTGGAGTCCCTGCAAAAGGCCGCCTACGACGAAGGCTTTGAGCAGGGAAGAAAGGCGGGTTTAAAATCGGGGCACCAGGAAGCCCTGGTGGAAGGGCGCCGTCAGACCGAAGCACTCATCACTCGGTTTGAAGGGCTCATGCGTATGCTGGACACCCCACTGGAACAGATGGACAACCAGGTCGAACAGGAATTGATCGAGTTGGTGATCTCCATGGTCCGGCAGTTGGTCAGGCGGGAGATGAGAACCGACCCAGAGCAGATAATCGGTGTGGTACGTGAGGCACTGTCGATCCTGCCTGTGTCGTCCCGAGATATCCGGGTGGTACTGCATCCGGACGATGCCGCGCTGGTGAGAAAGATTTACGAACTCAGCGAGAAGGAGTTGGGTTGGAAGATCGTAGAGGACCCCGTGCTGGCGCGGGGAGGATGCCGTGTGATCACCGAACTGTCCCAGGTCGATGCAACATTGGAATCGCGACTTGCCTCTCTGATTGCACCGCTGCTGGGCGGGGAACGTGACGAAGATTTCGGGCGGAACGAGCGGACACCCCCCGTAGCTAGGCAACAACCATGAGTGCCTCCGGCTCCCAGGCGGTGGAACGCAACAAGATTTGGCGTTCCAGGATCGCGGACTGCCGGCGCCGGGTCAGTGAGAACCGGGGGCTGGTGGTAGAGGGCAAGCTCACCCGTATGGTAGGACTGACCCTGGAAGCAGTAGGTTGCCGAGCCGCGATTGGTGGTCAATGTGACGTCATTATCAGCAATGGCGACCGCATCGAGGCCGAGGTCGTGGGTTTTTCGGATGGCAGCCTATATCTCATGCCCACCGGGGATATCCGCGGGCTGGAACAGGATGCCCGGGTTGTGCCCACGGGCCGGGTATGCGAGGCAGTAGTGGGAGATCATCTATTGGGACGGGTGATAGACGGTGCTGGCCGGCCGCTCGACGACAAGGGACCAATCCACACTATCGAACGCCGGTCACTGACCGGACGCAATTACAACCCCCTGGCCCGCACCCCAATCCGTCATCCGCTGGATGTTGGAATCCGAGCCATCAACGCCCTGCTCAGCGTTGGCCGTGGACAACGGCTCGGCCTGTTCGCGGGGTCGGGCGTTGGCAAGAGCGTGTTGTTGGGCATGATGACTCGTTACACCAATGCCGATATTACCGTCGTTGGGTTGATCGGTGAGCGTGGCCGTGAGGTGAAAGAGTTCGTTGAGAATATCTTGGGGGAAGAGGGTTTGGCCAGGGCGGTGGTTGTTGCGGTGCCCGCCGATAATCCACCTCTGCGCCGCATGCACGGGGCGATGTTGGCAACCAGCATTGCTGAGCACTTTAGGGATCAGGGGAAGCACGTATTGTTGTTAATGGACTCGCTGACCCGCTACGCGCAGGCCCAACGCGAGATCGCATTGGCTATCCATGAGCCTCCCGCTACCAAGGGATATCCTCCCTCGGTCTTCGCCAAATTGCCGCAACTGGTCGAGCGTGCGGGAAACGGTGATCGTGGGGGGGGGTCCATCACCGCGTTTTACACAGTACTCACCGAGGGCGACGACCAGAATGACCCGATTGCGGATGCGGCCCGGGCGATTCTTGACGGGCACATCGTGTTGTCCAGGAGACTGGCGGAGAGCGGACATTATCCGGCGATCGACATCGAAGCATCGATTAGCCGCGCCATGAACGATATTACCGGGCGGGACCTGCAACAGGGGGCCAGGGCGTTCAAACAGCTTTATTCACTGTATCGGCAAAACCAGGATCTCATCAGCGTGGGGGCTTATGAATCCGGTTCGAATGAAAGCATCGATGCCGCTATCGAGGCAATGCCGATGTTGGAGGAGTTTTTGCGCCAGGGAATGGATACACCGATTACTCTTGAACAGAGCCATACCGATCTGATGGCGCTGTTCGAGCCGCAATAGGCTATTGCTCGACTTGAGCAACCGCCTCGATTACACATAAAAAAGGAGTGGGAAGCATGTCTCCCATCAAACGATTGAAACCGGTGCAGCGGGTATCCGAATCCAGAGAGCAGCATGCGGCAAGGGAATTGGGCATTTCTCAACGCAAGGCGCGGGATCAACAGGCGCGTTTGGACGAACTTAGACGGTATCACCAGGAATATCTTGAGCGCTTTCGGCAGGCATCCCGGGCCGGTATGGCATCCAGCCATCTACTGGAATATCGGGCCTTTCTCGGTAATCTGGAAAAAGCGATCGAAGCACAGGAAAAAATTGTTTCGGCGGGTAGCCAAGAGTGCGTTAGCCGCAAGGCGACCTGGCAACAAAAACACATGAGAACAAAAGTACTCGGTAAGGTGATGGATCGTTTTGAAACGGCCAGCAAGACGGCGGAACAGGCTCGCGACCAAAAAGAGTCGGATGACCGTAATCAGCGCGGGGGCGATGGTGGTTGAGGGCTGTCCTCCGGTGCCGGCTGATAACCCGGAGGCCGCTTTCCGGATACCAGATAAGCAAAACTGATGACCTCGGCGATGGCACGATAAAGCGCCTCGGGTATCTCGTCGCCTAAGGGGATTTGGGAGAGGATTGCCGCCAATTGGGGGTCATTTTCCAGAGGAACCCCGTGGTGTTCCGCAATCTCCAGGATGCGGCGAGCCACATCCCCCTGCCCCTTGGCGGTAACCACCGGTGCATGTGCGCCGTCATAGAGTAACGCGACGGCTACCTCTTGTTCAGAACCCCGATCTTTTCGTGTCATGCCTTTTCGTCCAGCAGCGGGTAGGGAGCAACGGGCCGGATCTCTACCTTGCCCTCGCTGGCAACGAGCCTTCCCACTGTTAAACCGGCGCGCTGAAACGCCTGATTCAACAATGGCATTGCCCGCTTTATGCGCTGTGCTCCCTCTGGCCTTTCGGCGGTGAAGAAACTGGATATCTCGTTGCCCCGTAACACGAGATTTGCCTTGACGGGCCCCAGTGGCTCGAGCTCGAATTCGATGGCCACCGTCCATCGCGAATCCGTCTGTTGGGACTCCCGTCCCGTTTCCCCGGCAATCTTGACGCGGAAATAGTCGAGCCGCTCGTTGTTCGCCAACGGCAGGTCAAAGTGCCAATGCTGGGTGCTGGACTCTGCCTGGGGCAACGAGGCTAGCTGATTGAGCAGGACCCTGGCCAACGCCCCTTCTGTTCGAGAGACCAGTTCGGATAACAATCCCTGTAGCGGATTGGTTGAAGACTGTTGTGGCCCGTCGTTACGGTTGCCGGTGGCGGCCCCGGGGGGGGTACCACCGTCAAGGTGCGTGCGTAACTGCAATAACAGCTGTAATAAACTTCCCTTTAAGTCATTTGCCAGCGTGCCCTGTGTGGCGAGAGTGGATTCGAAGAAGAGTCCCGAAGCGAGAAACGCTCGCCGTAGCTGTTCGGGAGAAAGCGCCTCCGCGCCATTTATTTGTTGCCCGAGTACTCCTTCGATCGCCTTGGAGATACTGGCCGTTCCGGGGGAGTGAAAGAGCGATGGGGGCGAAGGAGGTGGGCCTCCCTCCAGGGCGCGGGAAGTCGGTGTGTGGGGGGTCCCGCGCAGCGGCGGAAGCGCGGACTCGGAGACCAACGGGGCCACCGCTATGCGGGGCTGTCCGGATGTCTCCCCACGCTCCGGTGGGGTGGAAGCGGGGGGAGTCAGGGGCCTTTCAGCCACCAGGGACCGCAGTTGGTTCATGAGTGCCGAAACGGGTGTCTCACGGGGAAGCGCCACGCGCATCGCGTTGGCTACGGAATTGTCGTTGGGCCGGTCGCGGATTAGCTGCAATTGCAGAGGGTCGGCCGGTCGAATGACCTTGAGCAGCAGCTTATCTCCTGCTTCCAACGCGACGTTGGTTCGTGCGAGAAGTTCAGATCCGGCGACTCGAAGGCTCGCCTGTCCCTCTCGAGTAGGAGAAACTACCCGGGCCCGCAATACCTGACCTGGGCGCAACGATTCCAGAGCCCGATTGCGGGTTTGCTCGACGATGAGCTGATACGGGAACTTCGGGTCCGTAATTTCCATGCGCCACAAATGGCCAGATTGCCTAAACGATAACTATAGTCTACACCCTCATTGGCCGATTTAGAGTCAGGGAGGTGATTCAGTGAGCAAAAAGGGCAAGGGTTCGCAGCGTCTGTGGTATTTGCGGCAGCAAGGGGAAGCGGTGAAGGGTCCGTACCCAAGCGGTTCGATCAGGCGGTTTCTGATACTGGGACGCCTCTCGCTCGACGGGGAGGTGAGCACCGATCTCGATTTATGGCAGCCTATTCATGAAGTCCCCGAGGTTGTTCCGCCAGATCTCAGAGAGGCACTCCGTGATGGCTCGATAGATGAACTGCATCCCGCCCGCCGCCGTGAAGATGAACGGGTTGGCCAGGATCGCCGAACCGCGCAGGAACGCGGAGGGCCGAGTCAGGGGAGGGAGGGAGAACGGCGACGTCCGGAGGCAATTCAGGTGCAACAACGCCGCGCGTCCAGACTTCGCTTGCAGCAGATGGCGAACAAGGAAAGAGGGTTGCCGACGGTTGGCATTGGGGTGGGTCTGGCTCTGGTTTTCCTATCGATCGGTTTTGGGCTGTATACGGGTCCCCCCGCCCCAAGCGCCGAGTCAAACTGTGTCGCTCCGCCGATGACCGGGGTTAACTGGAGTAACTGCAAGCTGGAGGGGCTGCGAGCCGAATACAGCGACTTGAAGGGCGCGAAGCTTCTCAACGCGAATCTGAGTGGATCTCGAATGAGTGGCTCCAGATTTGACGGTGCCGACCTGCGTTATACTGATTTCACCGCTGCGGATCTTAGTTACAGTGAGTTCGGAGCGGCAAACTTGAAGGGTAGCTCTCTGCGGAATACGGATCTCTCTCATGCAAATCTCAGCTTCGCCGATCTCAGTTTTACCGATCTGCGAGCTGCCAACCTTGGTAGCTCCATGCTTCATGGAGCGATTCTGGATGATGCCATATGGGTGGATGGTTCAACCTGCCGGAGTGGTTCCGTGGGGAAATGCCTGATCGCTCCTTCCAACCCTTAGATGCGGCGCCTCAAGGGGCCGGGTGCATTAGGCGCTATGAGAAAGATTCGGTCTCGTAACGCAGCGCGGTGATACCTTGTGGCCAACTGGTGACGGGAAGCCCGGTCTTGCGCTTGAGGTGATTCAGGAAATCCGCTGGATGCGGTAACTGTTCCCAGACCGATGGAAGAAACGTGCCCTTGCGGTGGCCGTATTGAAGAATCAGGCCATCGACACCCGGCCGCAGTATCTCCAGTAGTTCCTGTTCCGATCCGAATCGGATGGGGACCGGTGTACTGAGCACCGCGACATGAATGTCCAGCCCCTCCAGCTCTGCCTGGCGCAGCGGTGGGAATCGGGGGTCTCGAAAGGCCGCCGCATAGGCGTTTTCCACCACATCGACCACCAGGGGTTGATGTGCCTCCAGGTGTCCGATGCAACCCCGTAGCGCACCTTCGCTATGTAGGGTGACGAAGCTGCCACGGTGATATTGAAGTGATGTCGGGTACTGGTCCTGGGAGACTTGTAGGGGTGTTCCCAGCTTAACGCCCTGAACAATAGAACCACGCGCCAGTCTTAGCAAGGTTTGGCGCTCGTCTAGGGATAAGCGCTGGGGCGGGGAACTAGTGGAACCCATAAGCACCATATCCCACTACCCGATCTTTTGGCCCCGCGGTATCCCCTGAGTTACGCAGATTAAGGGTGGTCGCGGTAAGCCGATGCCGCCGGGCCGCCAGTAGCAGGCCATTGACCGGCGTTCTACCGCAGGCGTGGTGGTAACCTACACCGTCGGGGTCTAGGGCTTCTATCGCATAGGTCGTAGCGAGATCTAGCTTTTTGGCATCTGAGTAGCTTAGGTAGTGACTGAGATCCGAGCTAATGACGATCAAGGTTTCGTCACCTCCCCAGAGCGCTTCCAGGATTTCTTGGACCTGCGATGGAGTAGCCCTGCCCACCAATAGCGGGATGATTTGAAACCTATTGAGAGCGACCTGCAGAAATGGCAGTTGAACCTCGATGCTGTGTTCGTTATCAAATGCCGCATCTAGCCTGGTTAGTTGTGGTAACGCGGCGATCCGGTTTAATTCATGGGTATCGACTGGTACCGTACCCAGCGGTGTGCGGAACCCGCTGTCGCTACTGTAGGCTATGCCATCAAATGCGAGCCGGTGAGCCGGGGCAAGGATTAGGACGCGTGATATTTTAGCCGCAGAATTCTGCAGTTGGGCATAGGCATGAGCAGCGACCGGGCCGGAATAGACGTAGCCGGCGTGGGGAGCAATAAGCGCCTTTGGGACGTTGATCATCTCACTTTTTGCAGCCTCAAGATAAGCCTTGACCGCTCCCCGCAGCTGTTGCGGATCGGCGGGGTAAAAATACCCTGCGACTGCCGGTTCCCTTGTCCGCTCCACGCTTCCTCACCCTTGTGTTTGAATCCCAATAGTAAAGATGAAACCCGGAATGGGAAAAATCAAGTGCGGGTAGACCTATAATTAACCTAGAACAACCCTTCAGTCGCGGAGCGTAAGGGATGATTGACACCCAGATATCTGCCCTGCACCCTACCCAGTATTGGCACCGGTTGGCCGACGGCCGGGTGCAATGTGATTTATGCCCGAGGGAATGCACCCTCAAAGAAGGACAGGCCGGTCTTTGCTTTGTGCGAGCTTGCAGGGATGGACGTATCGTACTGACTACCTATGGCCGCTCCAGCGGCTTCTGTGTCGATCCCATCGAGAAAAAGCCTTTGCACCACTTTTTTCCGGGCACCGCGGTTCTCTCCTTTGGCACGGCGGGCTGCAATCTTGCCTGTCGATACTGCCAGAACTGGGATATGAGCAAATCCCGGGAAATGGATATTCTGGCGGAGCAGGCGTCACCCGAGACAATAGCACAGGCGGCGGAGCGACTTGGCTGCCGGAGTATTGCCTTTACGTACAACGATCCGATTGTATTCATGGAGTACGCCAACGACACCGCGCAGGCCTGTCATGAGCTGGGCATCAAGACCGTGGCGGTCACCTCCGGTTACATTTCTGACGAGCCGAGGGCTGAATTCTTTGCGCAAATGGATGCCACCAATGTGGATCTCAAGGCATTCACCGAGCGCTTCTACCACAAACTGACGGGGGGACACCTGCAACCCGTATTGGATACGCTCGTCTACCTCAAGCGTGAAACCCCGGTATGGTTGGAGATTACCACGTTGCTTATACCTGGCGAGAACGACAGCAGCCGGGAAATCGATGAGATGACCCGCTGGGTGGTGGAGAATTTGGGCCCTGATGTGCCCCTCCACCTGACCGCGTTTCATCCCGCCTGGAAGCTACAGGGTAAGCCGGCCACTCCACCCGGGACGTTGAAATCGGCCCGCAGAATCGCCGTTGCCAATGGGATGCATTTTGTCTACACAGGAAATATACACGACAGCAGTGGTGGCAGCAGTTGGTGTCCAGGATGCGGTAGCTTGCTCATCGAGCGAGATTGGTACCGGTTGGGTACCTGGAATCTGGATCGACATGGTTGTTGCGGTACCTGTGGCATTCGGATCCCGGGGGTGTTCGAGGCGGTGCCAGGCAAGTGGGGTGCCAAACGGGTGCCAGTCAGAATAGCTGCCTTCGGTTAGATCGAATGAGAGACACACGAAGGGAGTAGGATTATCGCTCCCCCAGATGGCGAGGGGGCAAGCAGGCTGAAACAGCGCCGAGAGGCTATGGGTATTTTCTGACACTGGTAAACCCGGCGCAGATTCTCCATAATCCGCCCTTTTTCCGGAGCACCCCATGTGGTTCAGGAATCTCCAACTGTACTGTTTGACGCAACCGTTCGATCTGGATGATGAGGCGCTTGATGCGCAGCTTCAGACCAGGCGAAGCCGGGAATGCGGTGGCCTTGAAGCGTCTACCTTGGGTTGGGAGAAGCCCTTGGGGCGGCATGGTGTGATGCTGACTCACGGCGTGGCCCAGTATGTCATGATTTGCGCCAAACGCTACGATCGAGTGCTGCCGACCGCCGTCCTCCAGGAAAATCTCGAGAACCGGGTTGCCATCATCGAGGAGGAAGAAAATCGGGAGGTCAGGCGCAAGGAACGTCGCGAAATTAAGGACGCGCTCATGGTGGAGCTATTGCCGAAGGCTTTTTCCAAGTCGTCACTGACTTATGCGTATATCGATCGCCGGGGAAGCTGGTTGGTGGTTGATGCGGCAACCCCAAAACGGGCAGAAGCACTGATCACATTGCTGCGGGAGACACTTGGCAGTTTGCCGTTGAAACCGATTGAGGTCATGCAGTCACCCGCCGACACAATGACCGGCTGGCTGAAGAATCGGAGACTCCCCGGATTTCTGAATCTGGGTGATGAATGCGAGCTGCGGGATACCGTGGATGGGGGCGGAATCGTGCGTTGTCGGGGCCAGGACCTGGAAGGGGAAGAGATAGGATCTCACCTAAAGGCAGGAAAACAGGCCGTAAAGTTGTCTTTGGAATGGCAGCAACGGATAGACTTTCTTGTAACTGCGGAGCTAGCGGTAAAACGGCTAAAATTCAAGGAGATCGTCCAGGAAGAGGCCGCCGGGGATGAAATAAGCGATTACGCTGCTCGGTTTGATGGGGACTTCGCGCTGATGACGGGAGAGTTGTCCCGGTTCATTTCTAGCTTGGTGGGGTGCTTTGGCGGATTATCTGAAGAAACCTAGGCACCGTAATAGCTGCGGTACCAGGTGACGAACCGGCGTACTCCCTCTTCCACGCTGGTCTGGGGCTGGTAACCTGTGTCGTTAATGAGCTCGCTGACATCGGCATAGGTATCCGGAACATCACCCGGCTGCAACGGCAGCATATTCTTTTCCGCCCTGATGCCCAGGCATTGCTCTAGAACCTCGATATAGCGTCCCAGTTCAATTGGTTGATTATTACCAATATTGTATAGTCTGTAGGGAGCGTTGCTCGAGGCCGGATCAGGCGTGTCCCCACACCAATCGGGGTCGGGTTCGGGGAGCCGGTCGAGAACCCGAATCACCCCTTCGACAATATCATCAATGTAGGTGAAATCCCGGCGGTGCCGGCCATAGTTGAACACATCGATTGGCTCACCCGACAGGATTTGCCGGGTAAACTTAAAGAGTGCCATGTCAGGTCGCCCCCAGGGGCCGTAGACGGTGAAAAAGCGCAGCCCTGTTGTCGCCATGCCAAACAAGTGACTGTAGCTATGGGCCATCAATTCATTGGCTTTCTTGCTCGCGGCGTACAGGCTTACCGGATGATCGACATTGTCGTGAACGGAGAAGGGCATTTTGGTATTGGCGCCGTATACCGAACTGCTCGATGCGTAGACTAGGTGCTCTACTCCAGTCTGGCGACATCCTTCGAGAATATTGCCGAATCCGACAAGATTAGAGTCGAGGTAGGCGGCGGGATTCTCAATCGAATACCGGACCCCGGCCTGTGCCGCCAGATTGACCACTCTTTGGGGACGATAGTGGTTAAATACCTCCGTTATCGCCCGCCGGTCCTCTAGATGGACCGGCAGGTGTGTGTAGTTTGGATGGGGAGAAGTGCGGGCCAATCGGGCCTTCTTTAAGCCGACGTCGTAATAATCGTTCATGCAATCGACGCCGAGTACCCGATCTCCCCGTTGCAACAATCTTAGGGATAGCGCCGAACCGATGAATCCCGCACTGCCGGTAACCAGAATTATCATATTTTGATCAAGGTCTATCTAGAGCCGACCGTCGGATTGTTCCACGGGCAGTACATGCTTGACGTCGTATAGAATGCCCCCCGGTTTACAGTAACCGCGAATCTTCTCTCCACCCATTTCCATGAACTGACGATGGGCGACCGCGAGGACTACGGCTTCATACTCGCCGGTGGCAATATGATCGACAGGGACAATGCCATATTCTGTTTCAGCTTCGTGAGGATTGATCCAAGGATCGTAAACATCCACCGCGGTATCGTAGCTCTCGAACTCCCGCACAATATCCACGACACGTGTATTTCGCAAATCGGGGCAATTCTCTTTGAAGGTCAGGCCGAGAATGAGCACCCTGCCTCCGGCGATGGGCAACCGCTTCTTGATCATCAGTTTGACCGCCTCACCGACCACATATGCCCCCATCCCATCGTTGATACGACGGCCAGCGAGGATAATCTCGGGCTGATACCCGATGGCTTGGGCTTTGTGCGTGAGGTAATAGGGGTCCACCCCAATGCAATGACCTCCGACCAAACCCGGGCGAAATGGCAAAAAATTCCACTTACTACCTGCTGCTTCCAGAACCTCCAGAGTATCTATACCCAACCGGTTGAAGATCAGCGCCAGTTCGTTGATGAGCGCGATATTTACGTCCCGTTGGGTGTTTTCGATAACCTTAGCGGCTTCGGCGACCTTAATGCTGCTGGCTTTGTGGGTTCCGGCTACGATAATGCTGCGGTACAGTGCGTCGACGAAATCTGCGATCTCAGGGGTTGAGCCGGAGGTGATCTTTTTGATTGTCGTCAGCCGGTGTTCTTTGTCTCCGGGGTTAATTCGTTCGGGGCTGTACCCGACAAAAAAGTCTTGATTGAACTTGAGTCCCGAAAGCTTTTCCATGATTGGCACACAGACCTCTTCGGTTGCGCCGGGATATACGGTGGATTCAAAGACCGCCACGTCACCGGGAGTCAGTAAGCCTCCGAGCATGCGGCTGGCTCCCACTAACGGAGAAAGATCGGGTTGCTTGTGTTCATCTATGGGCGTCGGTACAGTGACAATGTAGACATTACATGCCGACAACTCTTCAGGCTTGAAGGTATATTGCAAATGCTTCGCATTGGCCAATTCATCCGGCTCGACCTCCAGTGAACTGTCTTTGCCCGAAAGCAGCTCTTTAACGCGTGCTTCATTGATATCCAGCCCGATGGTTGGCATCTTTTTTCCGAATTCCACAGCCAGGGGCAGGCCCACGTAACCCAACCCCAGTACGCCGATACGTACATTTTTTAAATCGACCATAAACCTTCCTTATTCGTAAAATGTGCTCTGAATCGACACAGTGGCTGTTTCGGCAAAACTGGGAATTTCTTAAAAACCTCAATAATGTCGGAATCAGTCCGATTACAAGGGTTAACGAGTGATATCCGTCAGGGGGCGATTCTAGTCAGGATGCTTTATGTGCGCAATCCTGTATACTTTTCGTCGGTTCGAGGGTGGGGAAAAAAGGAAAATCTGAAGTTGTTGATGGACAAAACAAATAGCACGGAGGTTACTGGCGCGGAACCCTGGCCTAGGCCTAGTGGTCTCCTGTCTGGCATTTGGTACTCGGGTTGTACGCGTAAATGATCCGTATTTTTGGTCACTACGTTTCCAAGCTGTTCCTGTTGCTGGGTGTGCTGGAACTGGGGTTGTTGTATCTGTGCGTACTGGGCGGATACCTGTTACGCTCCGGTCTCGCTGATGGGGAATGGTTTCTTCCCTTGGACCAACCCATTCATAGCTCCGCGGTCTTGTATGCCTTACTGACATCGGCGGCGATGATTGCTATGGGCCTATACCAGCGCGGCCTGCATGGAGCAGCCGCCTTGCTGGTTCGCTTTGGGGTCAGCTTTTTCCTGTCGACGACGGCCATGAGCCTGGTTTTTTACTCGTTCCCGGGGATGTTTGTCGGGCGTGGGGTATTCGGGTTTGCCATGCTGCTTTCGATTGCCGGATTGCTGCTTCTGCGCTCAGTCTTTTTCTACTTTGCGGGAGCAGAAGCTCAACAGCAGCGTGTACTGGTACTGGGTTCGGGATTGAATGCCGCACGCATCGATCACTTGGTGGAGACCGAACCGGAGCAGCTTGGCTTTTCGGTGGTCAAGTACGTCAGATTGGAAGATGGCCATAACGTGATCGACGAATCCAAGCAGATTAAGCTGACAGGTTCGTTGCTGGAATTGGTCACCAGTTTGGAGATCAATGAGATTGTCATCGCGGTGGATGATAGACGGAAAGGTTTGCCGGTAGACGATATTCTCGACTGTAAAATGTCAGGTATCGTGATATTCGATCTACTGACTTTTTTTGAAAAAGAGACTTCCCGGGTAAGTATCGATTTGCTGCATCCCAGTTGGATTTATTATTCGCCGGGATTCAATCTTGGAGTGATGGGGAAGAACGGCAAGCGGATGATGGATATCATCGCTAGCCTGATAATGATCATTTTGTTTTCGCCGCTGTGGATCGCTGTGACCTTGGCCAGCTTGATAGAATCAAGGGGCCGCGACCCGATACTTTACAGTCAAGTTAGGGTGGGAGAAAACGGTAGGCATTTTAGGGTCTACAAGTTCCGCAGCATGCGCACTGATGCCGAGGCGGATGGCGTTGCACGCTGGGCCACTACCAATGATTCCCGGGTTACTATCTTGGGAGCCTTTATCAGAAAGACTCGGCTTGATGAGATTCCTCAACTCATCAACGTACTGAAAGGGGATATGAGCCTGGTGGGACCACGGCCGGAGCGTCCAGAGTTCGTGCTTGATTTGGAAAAGATGATCCCTTACTACCGGGAACGCCACAGGGTAAAGCCGGGGCTCACCGGTTGGGCTCAACTCCGCTATCAGTATGGGTCCTCACTCGAGGATGCCAAGCAGAAGTTGCAGTATGACCTCTATTATGTCAAGAACAGCAATCTATTTTTGGACATGGTAATCCTTCTGGAAACCGTGGAAGTCGTGTTGATGGGCAAAGGGGCGAGATGAGCCGGCTTGGCGTCTGCTCAATATTGGTCATACCAGCTGCCCAGAGAGTACCTACAAGTCATGTCTGATTTTGGATTTTTGGGGTTTGCGGTAGCGGCCCTGATGTTTCTTGTGCTTTCTATCTTGTTGATAACCAGCTGGCGAGGCCGATTGCAAGGCGGCTTGATGCTGGCGGCGAGCGTTGTTGCCACCCTGTGGGCCGCTTTATTCGCCGTGCAATCGGGGTTCAAGGTCGTTCCCTCAAGTGTGATCTGGTTTATCGAGGCACTCAAGAACATTGCCTGGTGTGCGTTTCTCATTGGCCTCTTGTTCCGAATGTCGCGCCAAAAGGAATCCCTCAATCGGATTTACCGGATCATGGCGCTGGTGGTGCTACTTGCCAGTGCACTGCTTGTGCTGCCAGACAGTATGGTTCCGTCGTTCTTGTCTATGGATACGCGCTATCTCGGACAAGTGATAAGTGCGATTGCTGGAATGGTGCTCATCGAGCAGCTCTATCGTAATACCGCGCCGGAACAACGGTGGGGGATCAAATACCTCTGTTTCGGCTTGGGCAGCATGTTCGCGTTCGATTTTTACCTCTTTTCGGATGCATTGCTCTTTAAGCGGATAAATGCCGATTTGTGGTACGCACGGGGAGGGATCTACGCTATCACCGTTCCCTTACTCGCCATATCCGCCGCCCGTAACCCCGCCTGGTCACTGGATCTGTTCGTATCGAGGCGGATGGTTTTCCACACCACGACGCTGCTAAGTGCCGGTATCTACATGCTGGTCATGGCCATTATCGGCTACTACATAAAGATCTATGGTGGGGCTTGGGGATCCGTCCTACAAATCGTGTTCTTTTTTGCAGCGCTGTTGATTCTACTTTCGTTACTTTTTTCGGGTCAGGTACGAGCCCGAGCCAAGGTTTTTCTAAACAAACACTTCTTTAGTTACCGATACGACTATCGGGAAGAGTGGTTACGACTTATTCATATACTGTCCGGACAGGACACTAACGAATCGCTGTTCGAGCGGGTTATCTGGGCCCTCGGGGAGATTGTAGAAAGCCCGGCGGGTTTGCTTTGGTTGTGCTCTAAGCGTAAGGGCTGCTATTTGGCGGCGAAACGGAACATGCCCATACCACACATAGAGGGCGAGCACGGATTGGCTTCACTTATTCAGTTCCTCGAAGCACGTCAGTGGGTGGTAAGTATTCCCGAATACAATCAAAGCCCCGAAATGTACGAAGGCCTTGAACTTCCCCAGTGGCTCAAAGACTTCGATGAAGCCTGGCTGATCGTGCCCTTAATCCATGACGAACACGTGCTAGGTTTTACGATACAGAGCACGCCACGGGCAAAAACAAAACTCAACTGGGAAAATCTCGATCTCCTCAAGACAGCGGGCCGTCAGGCAGCCAGCTACCTTGCGCTTTACGAAACCAGCCAAGCACTGGCTGATGCGAAACAGTTCGAAGGGTTCAATCGGCTTTCCGCTTTTGTGGTTCACGATCTTAAGAACCTCATTGCGCAGCTTTCCCTGGTAGTCAAGAATGCCGAGAAGCATCGCCATAATCCTGAGTTTATCAACGATGCCGTACTGACCATCGATAACTCCGTAGCAAAGATGAGCCGCTTGATGGCCCACCTGCGCAGCGCGGTTCCGGGAAGTAAATCCAGCCGGGTGGATTTGGTTGGGATAATCAGGGCCGCCGCTAACGGAAAGTCCAAGCAGACCCCCGTGCCAACGCTCAAGTTTGAAGTGGATGAGTTTTGGGTTAGTGCGGATCCAGACAGGATGGAGGCTGTCATAGGCCATGTCATCCAAAATGCCCAGGACGCCACACCCGCGGATGGCAAGGTTCAGGTTAGGCTACAAATTGTGGATGACAAAGCCATTCTCAAAGTCATGGACAACGGGACGGGGATGGATGACGACTTCATTAGGGAGAGATTGTTTCGTCCATTTGATTCAACCAAAGGGCTGACTGGTATGGGCATTGGGGCATATGAATGCCGAGAATTTATTCAATCCATCGGGGGTCAAGTAGCGGTAACCAGTGCGGTGGGAAAAGGCACGGTTTTTAAGATATCCTTGGCACAGGCCGATAGTTGATACCATCCAACGGCGGCGAAATGGAGTGATTAGCCTTGAGTGAACAGGACAAGAAACTATTGATTGTCGAGGATGACCCTGGGCTGCAGAGTCAACTCCGCTGGAGTTTCGAGGATTACGAAGTCGGGATCGCGGCTGACCGGGATTCCGCGATGGCTCAGCTTCGGCGAATGGAACCGGGTGTAGTGACCCTCGATCTTGGCCTGCCCCCCGATCCCGGTGGCGTCAGTGAAGGTTTCGCGATCCTGGAAGAAATCGTCGGATTGGTACCGGACACTAAGGTTATCGTAGTTACCGGGCATAATGATCGAAGCAACGCCGTTCGAGCAATCGGGATGGGGGCCTATGATTTCTATGAGAAACCGATTGATCCTGATCTCCTGACATTGGTGGTCAGAAGGGCCACCAGATTGCATAGTTTGGAGTTGGAGAATCGCCGGCTTTCCGTCCAACGTGATCAATCACCGCTCGATGGAATCATTGCCGCCAGTCCAGAGATGATTAAGGTTTGCAGGACTGTGGAAAAGTTGGCCACCGCCGACGTTTCTACCTTGATACTCGGTGAAAGCGGAACAGGCAAGGAGGTGCTGGTAAAGGCACTACACCGGTTGAGCAATCGGGCCTCCAAGAGGCTGGTGGCAATTAACTGCGCCGCCATACCGGAGAATCTTTTGGAGAGTGAACTGTTCGGTTACGAGAAAGGGGCGTTCACTGGGGCCGCGAAGACTACCGCAGGAAAAATCGAAACAGCTGAGGGCGGAATCCTATTTCTTGACGAAATCGGTGATATGCCGTTGTCCCTTCAATCAAAGTTATTGAGATTCTTGCAGGAGCGGGTAATCGAAAGGGTAGGGGGACGCAAAGAAATTCCTGTCGATGTGCGGGTTGTCTGTGCCACTCACCGGGATCTAAAAGAGATGTTATCGGAACAAACCTTCCGGGAAGATCTCTACTATAGAATCAACGAAACAACTATCAAGGTTCCATCCCTTCATGAGCGGCAGGGGGATGCTGTGGTACTGGCCCGTTGGTTTCTGCAACGGTTTTCGGAGCAATTGAATCGACCGGTGAAGGGATTTACGCAGCGCGCGCTCGAGCTGATAGAACAGTACCAGTGGCCGGGCAACGTCAGACAGCTTGAAAACCGGGTAAAGCGTGCAATCATCATGGCGGATGGTCCGTACGTCAACGAACAAGAGATGGAATTGGATGATATTCAGGAAGAAGCCCCGCAACCGTTCAACCTCCGAGAGGTGAGGGAACATGCCGAATACCAGGCCATCACGAGGGCGCTTAACTTTTCTGATAACAACGTGTCACATACCGCAGAGATGTTAGGCATTACTCGCCCGACACTCTATAACTTGATGCGGAAATACAATATAAACGTATGATTGGGGTTTGCGGTCAGCTGCAACTCAATTCACGGAGAAGGAAAATGGAGAATAAAAGGGTCATTCCAGTGGTGCTATTTTGTCTTTCCCTGACCGCTGCGGGTGCAGTCGGCGCGAGTGACTACCTCAATGATGCTCGCGATTATTTCGAGAAAGGGGAACTGAATGCTGCGGTTATTCAACTGAAAAATGCGCTGCAGGAAGATCCTTCAAGCATTGATGCCAGGTTACTGCTCGGAAAGGTATATTTGAAGGTTGGCGATGGCGTATCGGCGGAAAAGGAGATTTCCCGGGCAGCCGCGTTGAAGGCACCAAAGGAGCGCTGGCAAGGCGAACTGGGTGAGGCCTATCTTCTGCAGGGTAAATATGCCGAGGTACTGCGCGATATCGAACCAGACCCGACCTTGCCGGGCGGTTTTCAATCCACCGTGATGGTGTTGCGCGGCCGCGCTCACTTAGGGATGCGGAATATTGGCGAAGCCAAGGCATCCTTCGAAAAGGCATTGGCCAGTATGCCTGAAAACGAGGATGCGAAACTGGGTTTGATCAGAGTTTCCATCGCGGAGGGACGGCTGGAAGAGGGGCTGACGATGCTGGATAGCTTTGTCGGTTTATACCCGAAAAATGTCCAGGGGTTAATACTCCACGCAGAGATGTTGCGCCGTAACAATAAAAAGGACCAAGCACTACAGGAATTTGGTCGGGCGCTCGCCATTGAGCCAGAAAATCTACCCGCATTGTTGGGACGTGTGACTATCCTGTTGCAACAGGGAAATTACGATCCAGCCGCCAGCGATCTGGCAACATTGGACAAGCTGGCCGCCAACAATCCACTCGTTACTTATCTGCACGGTATTTACGAATTCCAGAAGAAAAATATGGATCAAGCAGAGATCTATATACGTCAGGTATTGGAGAAACTCCCAAATCATCCTCAAAGCCAGCTGATCTTCGGTGCAATAATGTACACCAAGGGTGAGCTGTCCCAGGCTAATGAATACTTAACCCGGGCCGCATCGGTGTTGCCGGGTCATCTTCCGTCGCAAAAGCTGTTAGCCGCCACGAGGTTAAAGCTGCGCGAACCGCGTAAGGCGGTCGAAGTGTTGGAACCGGCGATGGAACGGTTTCCCAACGACCCGCAGCTCATGGTGATGCTCGGTAACGCCTATCTGCAGGTTGGCCGGTACGAAGAGGGTTCCGGGCTACTTAGCAAAGCGGTCGAAATCGAACCTAACCTGGCAACATTGAGGACCCAGTTGGCTTTTGGGTTGCTGGCACAAGGTGATACCTCCAAGGCAATTGATGAACTGCAGTCCGCGGTTGATCTGGGGCAGGACTTAATTCAGGCGGACGTGCTGCTTGTCTTGTCTCATCTCAAAAACAAAGAAACCGAGCAAGCGTTAAAGGCAAGTCAGGCACTGGAGGAACGCATGCCGGATAATCCGTTAGCCTTTAATCTCACGGGTTTAGCCTATCTGGCATCCGGCGAAGAGGCAAAGGCTCAAGAGCGATTCCGAAAGGCCCTGGAAATAAGCCCCGACTTTGTTACCGCAGAAATTAATCTGGCGCGGATCGAGCTTTCTCATCAGCGCTTCGATCAGGCGGAGGCACATTTTAAATCTGTTTTGGAACGCTCACCATCCAACTTAGCTGCGCTGATGGGAATGGCCGGTCTGGATGAGCGGCGAGGTAATATCGAGTCCTCCTACGCCTGGCTGATAAGGGCTCAGGAGAAAAATCCCAATTCCAGCAGACCCGGGGTGATCTTAACTCAGCTCTACCTCAAGCATGGAGAGAAACTGAAGGCGCTGCGGACCGCGAGTGAGACCGTCTCGAAGTTTCCCGATCAGCCTTTGGTGTTGCAGAGCTTGGGAAACGCACAGATGGCCGCGGGAGAAAGTAACAGTGCGGTCAATAGCTTTAGACGTCTTAATGAGCTACAAGAAACACCGCATAATCTGCTCTTGCTTGCGGTGGCTCAAAAAGCCGCGGGAGATGATATTGGCTCGGAGGGTAGTTTCAACAAGGTGCTGGCACTGGACCCGGAGAACCTGCAGGCAATGAGTTCACTTGGCGGTATTTCCCTCGATAAGCAGAATTACGATGAATCATTGCGAATCGCAGCACAGCTTCAGGAACGCCATCCCGACAGATCCGTGGGATACGAACTGGAAGGGGCAAATCTATTGGCTCAGGGAGAAATTGCCAAGGCTACAGAGGTATTTTCCAAAGCTTACCAGATTCAACCGACCAGCAAGACAGCACTTCAGTTGGCGAAGTTATATGCATTGAGCCGGAAACCCGAAAGTGCCATAGCCCAGTTGGAAGACTGGCTGCAAAAGACACCCGACGATCTACAGATACGCGCTATCTACGCCACCCAGCTCCAAGAGAATGGTCGCGTGGACGAGGCGGCGGTTCAGTACGAAAGCATATTGGAGAAGGTACCCAACAATCTCCTGGTTTTGAATAACCTAGCCTGGATTTATCAGCAGCGGGGGGATCAGAGAGCTTTAGCTTTGGCGGAAAACGCGTTTGCTTTGGCACCGCAGCGCCCCGAGATTGCAGACACCTACGGGTGGGTATTAGTCAATTTCAAACAAACGGAAAAAGCAATCGGGATTTTGCGTGAGGCGTTTTCCAGAGCGCCCACCAACCCCGAAATCGGGTACCATCTTGGTGTCGCGCTGACTCAGGCCGGAAACAACAGCGAGGCCAAGCCGTTGCTCGAGCGGCTGGCCAGGGATTTTCCCAATTCCCCTTATGCAAAACAGGCCCAGGACTTGGCTAACAGCCTTCGCTGATACCGCAGAGTTGCTTAGGGAAGTGCTACCGGGCTAGGGATGCTCCATCCCTTTGCCCGGTGCTCAGCGATCACGGTTGTGTAAATTCCGCCCCGTACGTTGAACTCGGCGGTAACTCTCATAAACCTCGGTTCGACACAGCTCACCAAATCATCCAGTATTTGGTTGACAACCGCTTCGTGGAATGCACCTTCGTTACGATAAGACCAAACGTACATTTTTAACGATTTCAATTCGATACATAATTCTTCTGGCACGTACTCCAGCGTGATCTCCGCAAAATCTGGTTGGCCTGTCTTGGGGCACAGGCAGGTAAACTCCGGCACACGGACTCTAATCGTGTAATCGCGAACCGCCTGTGGATTGGGAAATGTTTCCAGATTTTTACTGGGTTTGCTTGGCATGCTGTCTCCGGGCTCCAGTCTCAAAACAATAGACCGAAATTATAGCCGAACCGAGCCAGCGAAAGAACCGAAAAGGGCTTGGTCGCGGTTACAGCTGATCATAATTATATTTATATAAAACAGTATATTATAAAATATATTGAGATCTGTTCTAAGGCGCTGAGTGACGCTTGTAACATAAGCCACCTCTCTGTATCTTAGCGGCCTATGCGTCTAGAGAAAATCAAACTCGCCGGTTTCAAATCCTTTGTGGATCCAACGACGGTTCTGTTTCCCGGAAATCTCGTCGGGGTTGTTGGCCCTAACGGTTGCGGAAAATCCAATGTTATCGACGCGGTGCGTTGGGTGATGGGAGAAAGCTCCGCTAAATTGTTGCGCGGAGAGTCGATGTCGGATGTGATATTCAACGGTTCCAGTACCCGGAAATCCGTTGGCACGGCGAGCATTGAATTGCAGTTCGATAACGCCGATGGCGGTGCGGGAGGTGAATACGCCCAGTACAGCCAGATATCTGTCAAGCGTCAAGTATCCCGAGACGGGCAATCCAACTACTTCATGAACGGGCTGCGGTGCCGCCGCCGAGATATCACAGACCTATTTCTGGGCACCGGGCTTGGGCCGCGCAGCTACTCGATAATAGAACAAGGTATGATTTCTCGCCTAATCGAGGCGCGCCCCGAGGATCTGCGGGCGTTTCTCGAGGAGGCGGCGGGTATTTCCAAGTATAAGGAACGCCGTAAGGAAACCCAAAGCAGAATTGATAGAACACGAGAAAATCTAGATAGATTAAATGATTTACGTGACGAAATTACCAAACAACTAGAACATCTGAAACGGCAGTCGGCGGTTGCTGAACGTTACAAGAATTACAAATCCAGAGAGCGTCGGTTGCATGCGGAATTACTGGCGCTGCGCCTGCATGGGCTGGACCAGGGATTGACAGTGCAGAACCGGGAGATCATCAAGCTCGAAACAGATCAAGAAGCCCTGATTGCCGGCCAGCGTAGCCAGGAAGCCGAGATCGAGCGCATTCGTGAATCGCATGTGGTAGCCAATGAGCATTTCATTGACGTCCAAGGCCGCTACTACGCTATCGGAAGTGACATCGCGCGGATGGAACAGACCATTCAATTCGCAAAACAGAACCAGGTGCAGATGGAGCAGGATCTGGAGCGTACCAACCGGTCATGGCGAGAGTCGTCTGAGCATCGGGATCAAGACGAGCGCCAAGTAGCCGAGATCCTATCGGCGCTGGATGAGTGCGAGCCCAGGTTGGTCGAATTGCGAGCCCGCGAGGAAGCTATTGGAGAACGGCTGTCGGCATACGAAGCTGAGATGCAGTCTTGGCAAGGCGAGTGGGAACAGTTTAACCGACGTGCCGCGGAACCCGCCCAGTCCGCGCAGGTGGAGAGAACCCGCATCAACCATCTCGAGCAGCAGGATCAGAATCTCCGGCAGCGAATTGAGCGCTTGGAGCAAGAACTGGAGCGGATCAATGATCCTCAGTTGACGGAAGAAATCTCCCGTTTAGAAGAGGAAGCATCCGATCGAGAGGCAGTGATTAGCCGACAACAGCAGCACCTGATGGAGGCCGGAGAGCAGATCAGTGGGCGTCGCGAGACCAACAAAGCTCGCAGCAGATCATTGGATGATGCGCGGGCCGGTCTGCAGAGATTAAAGGGTCGCCTGGCATCACTCGAGGCATTGCAGGAGGCCGCCCTTGGGAAACGCAGCCCGGATCTGAACCGATGGCTGAGCAGCCAGGGGATAGACCAAGCCACCCGTCTGGCGGAGCACATGGAAGTGGAGCCTGGGTGGGAGCGCGCAGTAGAGACGGTTCTTGGGTTTCATTTGCAGGCGGTGTGCGTAGAGTCATTGGATCAACTAAGCATCCATTTGGATACGCTGCAGGATAATTCGACCGAACTCATGGATAAGACGTCGGGCAGTCCGATTAATACCGGGGATTACAGCGGGTTGATCACACGAGTGAAATCACCTTTGCCCCTGGAGAATTTGCTGTTTGGAGTAGGTACCGCGGCAAGCCTGGATGAGGCCCTGGAGCGAAGAACGGCATTATCACCCGGAGAATCTCTGGTTACTCCCGAGGGGATCTGGCTGGGACGGAACTGGTTACGCACGGGACCGGATGCCGAACAATCCATCGGGATCCTGGCACGAGAGCAGGAAATTACAGCACTGGTCAGCGAAATCGCGGAACAGCAAGCGGCTGCGGATCGTATCTCCGACGCCTTGGAACAGAGCCGCGCAGAACTTCAACGGCTGGAAAAATCCAGGGACGACATGCAGCAACTGTTCAATGAGGAGAGCCGAATTCTTGCTGATCTCCGCTCCAGACTGAGCGGTAGGTTGGCGCGTGACGAGCACTTACGCAATCGGCGTGAGAGCATTCGCCAGGAACGTCTCGAATTGCTGGATCAGATCGAGCAAGGAAGAGAGAGGCTGGAATCCACTCGAGAGCAGTTGCATGCTGCCCTTGAGGAGATGGAAGCGTTGAGTGACCGCCGGCAGGCACTCATTCTACGACGAGACGACGTGCGAAAGCGGCTTGAGGAGTCTAGGCAGGGGGCAGCCTCCCAGCGGACCCAAACCCAAGAGCTGGCACTGCAAGTGCAGTCCCTAACCACCTCCCGGGATTCCCTGCGGCAGAATTTAGAGCGTGCGCTGGGGCAGTTGGCCCACTTGGAACAGCACCGCGAGACACTCTGTTTGGCGATCGAGGAGCAAAAGGCTCCATTGCAGGCGCGCTCGGAGGAACTGGAGGTGCTGCTGGGGAAACGGCTGGAAGTAGAGGGTGAACTGGCAGAATCCCGTAAACAGATGGACAACCTGGATGGAGAATTGCGCAAACTGGAGCAAGAACGCAGTGCATCTGAGCAACGGGTGCAGAATCAGCGAGAAGTGCTGGACCAGGCCAGGATGAGGCGGCAGGAGACCGTAGTGCGCATCCGAACCCTCGAAGAGCAACTCGGTGAAACGGAATTTCAAGCGGAACGGTTGGCTGCGGAAATGCCAGAGAATGCCTCTATTGAGGAGTGGGAAAAAGAAGTGCTGCGCATGGATGAGAGGATTCGACGGCTGGGACCGATTAATCTCGCGGCAATTGATGAATTCCAAGAACAATCTGAACGCATGAGATACCTGGACGCGCAGCACACGGATATCACCGAGTCACTCAGCACACTGGAAAACGCCATCCGTAAAATCGATAGAGAAACCCGGAACCGTTTTAAGGAGACTTTCGATAAGGTCAACAGCGGCCTTCAAGATAAGTTCCCGCGACTGTTCGGAGGTGGGCACGCGTATCTGCAGCTGACCGGCGAAGACCTGCTGGATACTGGCGTTACGGTTATGGCAAGGCCACCCGGCAAGCGCAACTCCAGTATTCAGCTACTTTCCGGTGGCGAGAAGGCGTTGACGGCGGTGGCGCTCGTATTCGCTATCTTCGAGCTTAATCCCGCTCCTTTTTGTATGCTTGATGAAGTAGATGCGCCGCTGGACGATTCCAATGTGGTCCGCTTTTGCGACATGGTCAAGGCCATGTCTGATCGGGTACAGTTCATCTTCATCACCCATAACAAGATCACTATGGAGATTGCCAACCATCTCATGGGGGTGACGATGAATGAACCCGGGGTCTCCAGGCTGGTGTCGGTGGATGTGGATGAAGCGGCCAAGCTGGCGGCAGTCTGAGTAAAGCCCTGGTGTTTAGCCGTTCAAGCCTGATCTATCCAACCACCCAGGCTTCAATATCTCACACGTAGGGATTGCACACACTCGAATCCCCTCATCTTACTACCTAATGCTCCGATTCCTGGGAGTACTTCCCCCTCGAGAATCGATCCTAGCTGGCATACGGTTTCAGTGCTGGAAAATCAATTTTAGCTTGGGTACAGTTTGTCACAGACAAAACTTTGCTTGTCGTCAACCTAAGTAATTGAATCTCATCAAACTATCAGTGTTTTGACTGCCTTATTTCCAACTATTCGGGTTAGCAGCACCAGATGAATGCCGACATTCTCCGACTTATCCTCTTTGTGGCTGGGCTCGCATTGATCCTGGGCATCTACTTTTGGGATCGGCGCAAGCGACGCGGCATGCGGGGCAACGCTGTCCGCAGGGCGGTAAAGCGGTCGGAGAACAGAGTATCCGACCATGGGGATTCGCCAATTCGCCGCGAACCGGTCTGGGACGGAGTACCCGCTGAATTTCCCGATGGGCAACAGGAATCACGGCTCCCGAATGACAGCGAAATCGTGGAACGGCTGGAGACCGCAGCTCAAGATGAGCATCTCCAAAACCCGTTATTCGAGCCGTTGGAGCAAGCGGCTTTTCACTTCGATCAGGATACGAGCTCGGTCGAGTTGCCGGTTAAGATACTGCAGATCAATGTGCGAGCGAAAAAGGGGCAATTTTCCGGTAACTCCATTCTCATGGCTGCCAAGGAAGTAGATCTGGTGCCCGGTGAGATGCAGATCTTCCATTACCAGGTAGGTGGAGGAAAGGGGACTACCTCCTTATTCAGCATGGCAAGCATCGTGGAGCCGGGAACCTTCCCTTTCGGGGATATGACGGTCTTCACCACTCCCGGTGTTACCTTGTTTGCCCAGTTACCGGGACCGAGAGACGGGCTCGAGGTTTTCGAGCGAATGCTGGATACGGCTAAGCGCCTCGCAGTACGGCTGGATGGAGAGGTCCTCGATGAGACCCGCAGCGATATGAGCAAACAGACCATTGAACACATCAGAGAAGAGATAATGGAACACAGCCGCCGTGTTCGGTTGGCAAGAATAAAAAGATGATGCCCCTCCAGGACGCGGCAGCACGCGTAGCTGAACTGCGCCGCCAAATTGAGCTTCACAACTATCACTACTATGTCCTGGATGATCCACTGCTGCCTGATAGCGAATATGATCGATTGCTCCGCGAGTTGAAGGCGCTAGAGGATCGTTACCCGGCGCTCGTCACCGGTGATTCGCCAACCCAGCGGGTAGGTGCCAAACCCCGAGAAGGATTTGCCGAAGTCACACACAAGCTGCCCATGCTGTCTCTCGACAACGCGTTTGACGACCGCGAATTGATTGAATTCGACCGGCGGACGCGGGAGCGTCTTGGCCGCGCTACTGTCATCTATGCCGCCGAACCCAAGCTCGACGGTCTGGCGATAAGCTTACGCTATGAAGGGGGAATTCTGATCCAGGCGGCCACCCGTGGCGACGGTCAACAGGGCGAGGATGTAACCGGTAACGTTCGTACTATCGCGTCGGTGCCGCTGCGGTTGTTGGGTGATGATTGGCCCACCCCGCTGGAGGTTCGTGGCGAGGTTTACATGACCACACGGGGGTTCGAGCAAATCAACGGGGATGCTGCACGGAGAGGGGAAAAGGGGTTTGCCAACCCACGCAATGCCGCGGCCGGAAGCCTCCGGCAACTGGATCCTACTATCACTGCCCGGCGTCCCCTGGAGTTTTCCTGTTACGGGCTTGGAGACGTTGCTGGAGGTGATCTTGCTCCTACCCACAGCGCAAGTCTGCGCCGATTGGGAGGCTGGGGGTTTCGCGTGTCCCGGGAATTGGCGCAGGTTTCGGGAGTGGAAGGATGCTTAGCGTATTTCCGGGCGATATCCGAGAAGCGAAATCGGCTCCCCTATGAGATTGACGGCGTGGTGTTCAAGGTCGATGACCTGGCTCAACAGCGGCAGATGGGATTCGTATCCCGGGCCCCCCGGTGGGCCATCGCCAGGAAATTTCCAGCGCACGAGGAGATCACCCGATTACTGGCCATAGACCTGCAGGTCGGTAGGACGGGTGCTGTGACTCCGGTTGCCCGGTTGGAACCGGTCAGTATCGCCGGGGTCACCGTGACCAACGCCACATTGCACAATGAAGACGAGATTCTGCGGAAAGATTTGCGCATTGGTGACAGTGTGATTGTACGCCGGGCAGGGGATGTGATCCCGCAGGTAATGGGGGTGGTGTTAGAACGGCGTCCGGCGTGTACCCAGGTATTTCAAATGCCCAATCATTGTCCCGAATGCGGTTCTGATCTAGTCAAGGAGACCGACGGGGCCATCCTCCGTTGCAGTGGCGGACTGTACTGTCCCGCTCAACGCAAGCGATCGATACGCCATTTCGCCTCGCGACGGGGGATGGACATCGAGGGGTTGGGTGACAAGATTGTTGAGCAGCTGGTCGACAAAGGAATCGTTCTCACCCCTGCCGATCTGTTTCGTGTAACAAGGGATGCACTTGCCGCTCTCGACCGAATGGGCGAAAAGTCCGCCAACAATCTTTGCCAGGCATTGGAGCGGAGCAAGCATACCACCCTTGCCAGATTTCTATATGCCCTGGGAATCCGGGAGGTAGGGGAGGCCACGGCCCGCGCTTTGGCAAGCCATTACCCGAATCTCACCGATTTACAGGAGGCCGATGAGACCGAGCTGATGCGGATACCCGATGTTGGTCCGGTGGTGGCAGAGCATATCCACGCGTTTTTTCGGCAACCGCACAATTTGGAGGTGATCGAATCCCTCAGGCAATCGGGAATCCACTGGGATTCGATAACTGGGAGCAAGCAGGAAAGAGGTCGGCCACTTGCAGGGAAAACTCTGGTATTAACCGGGACACTAAGCCAACCGAGGGAGACAGTTAAAGAGCGCTTGGCACTTCTGGGAGCTCGGGTAACCGGTACAGTATCCAGCAAGACCGATTTTCTCGTGGCTGGGGAAGCGGCGGGTTCCAAGTTAGACAAGGCACGGGTTTTAGGAGTTACAATCCTTGATGAGCAGGGACTGGAGTCCCTGCTTGCCGGGAATGGAGATGCATGATGCTCGCCGCACCGCCCAACTTTTGGAAACATTACAATCGCCGCTTCTCAAACGTACCGGGAGAACAGTGGAAGGAGTTTCATCGGCAAAACACGGGCAGTGGGATTAACTGGGAGTTTGCCGCAATGCCAACTGAGATTGTGGTATCCTTAACCCTTTGTATATGCAATCGGGTGTGATGTTTTCGAAGGGTTCCCCCTTGCCTATTTCTACGCCAGTAGCGCCCCGGCGGTCCAACGGTCATTTGAGTCGGTTCGCGGGTGTTACAATTACCGATACGAGTACTGATCTAGGGTAACGAAATGAGCCAGTCAGAGAAAGAGCGAAAGATACTCATGGTGATGAGGCAGGTTCTCGGATCGATTATCAGAGAGATCACCCCCGAGCCCGGCATGCGCCATCCGTTGTCGGAAAAGACAATCGGCGATGTTAGAGCGTGTCTCGGCCTGATTACCGCCAGAGAGCGCGAACTCGCGGACGCCGCGGGTGCGGTAGGCGTGGAGCGTCCATACTTTTCTGACCAGGAACCAAGCGCGAAGGTGGTCCCGATGAGAAACATCGGCAGGCGCGGCAAGAACGAGCCCGACAAAGCTTGATGGGGTTCATCTTGGTGATTGTTTCACCACGCTCCGCAATACGGTCTGGTTCTCGAAATAAACCGTGTAACGATCATAGTCCCAGCGGGTGATCGGAGGGTCTCCAACCGGTGCCAGCCGTCGCACCGGCTCTCCATAGTGTTGCCTGACTTGCTCCATGTGTTGTCCACGCAGGGGCCGCGGTATGCCATCGCTCGTATTCGCCGGGCTGTTCTCAATGACATCAATCAACAAGCGATCGGCCAATGCGGCCCAGCTAATCGAGACCGCTATCACGGCGAGAGGCAATAAGCGCGGAAGGTTCATGGCGGTGGTACCCCTGTCCTGATAATCTGGCCGCAATATAGCATTTTGTAAAGCGGGAATCTGGTCCGTATGTTCAAACCCCTAGAACTCTACATTGGATTGCGTTACACACGAGCCAAGCGACGCAACCATTTCATCTCCTTTATTTCCTTGATATCCACCTTGGGAATCATGCTCGGCGTGACCGCGCTAATCACGGTACTCTCGGTAATGAATGGTTTCCACAAGGAGGTCCGCGAACGCATTTTGGGGATGACGTCACATGCGACTATCTCGGCATTTCAGGGCAATCTGAAAGATTGGGAGGATGCAATTCATCTCTCGGAGTCTCACCCGCATGTCGTTGGCCAAGCCCCATATATCGAGGCCCAGGCCATGCTGACCAATGGCGGCAAGGTAAGTGGCGCCTTGTTGCGGGGGATTCTTCCGGAATACGAGGACAGGGTCTCCGATGTGGGTAATCACATGGTTTCTGGAGCCCCCTCGTTATTGAAGCCTGGGGAATTCGGTATCCTCTTGGGGCGAGAGCTGGCATACCTTTTGGGTGTACAGGTTGGTGACAAGGTTACCGTGGTCACCCCCCAGATTCAGGTCACACCGGCCGGTGCCATGCCCAGGTTAAAGCGCTTCGAAGTGCGGGGGATATTCGAGGTTGGCATGGGTGAGTATGACCGGGGCGTGGGGATACTTCACTTGCAGGACGCGGCCAGGTTATTGAAGATGAACGACGGGGTAAGCGGGTTGCGTCTAAAACTCGATGATCTGTACCTTGCGCCCCGAATCTCCCGGGAGCTGGCAAGTCAACTGCCGGGTATCTATCGGGTCAGTGACTGGACTCAACAGCACCGGAACTTCTTTAGCGCGTTGCGGACGGAGAAACGGATGATGGCGCTCATCCTGTTTCTCATTATCGCGGTAGCCGCATTCAATATCGTTTCGACCCTGGTAATGGTGGTCACGGACAAGCAAAGTGATATTGCCATCCTACGGACACTGGGGGTATCGCCCGGCAGCATCACCTGGATCTTCATCGTTCAGGGTACGGCCATTGGCATTATCGGCACTGTTGGCGGAATTCTCTGCGGCGTGTTGTTGGCATTGAATCTGGAAGGCCTCGTTCACCGTATCGAACAGTTATTTGACGTCAGCTTCCTGGATCCCAACATCTATTACATTAGTTCGCTGCCCTCGGAGCTCAATTGGGAAGACGTTACGTTGATCGGTGGTAGCGCGTTTTTTATCACGCTTTGTGCCACCCTCTATCCGGCCTGGAAGGCGTCCCGCACCCGTCCGGCGGAGGCCCTGCGCTATGAATGATGTACCGGTGCTGGACTGCCGCGAGGTTTACAAAACCTTTCACGAGGGAGGCTTGCACGTGGCTGTCCTGAAAGGGATTACAATGGAACTCAGGCATCGTGAACGAGTGGCGGTAGTCGGTAGCTCTGGATCCGGCAAAAGCACGCTGTTGCATTGCCTGGGTGGGCTAGACCATATTGACCGCGGCACGATCAGGATACATGGAACCGATATCGGACCGCTGGGGGAGAAAAGACTCGGCTGGCTGCGTAACCAGACACTGGGGTTTGTCTACCAGTTCCACCATCTGTTGCCGGAATTTACCGCCCTTGAAAATGTGGCCATGCCCTTACTGGCGGGAGGGACAGCCGTCGCCCGTGCCGAACCGATGGCGCTTGAGATGCTGGAGCGGGTAGGGTTAGGTAACAGGGCGGCGCACAAACCCGGGGAGCTATCGGGTGGCGAACGCCAGCGTGCCGCCATTGCCCGGGCGCTGGTTAACAATCCCCGCTGCGTTCTTGCCGACGAACCGACTGGAAATCTCGACAGCAAGACGGCAGAGCAGATTTACCAGCTGATGCTCGAACTCAACCAGGAGCGCGGCACGAGTCTGTTGGTGGTTACCCACGATATGTCTCTGGCCGAGAGAATGGACAGGATACTGGTACTGCAGGACGGTGCCCTTGGGGACGTATGATCACCCGACCGTGAGCCAACGAGCTAGTTGCCCCGCGTCTTTCGCAACTCCCTGCGCTTACGGATATGCTGCAAGATGTGCAGTCGCCACAGCAGGCGGATGGTAACGTAACCAATAAGCGCGGCGAGGACGGCACAAACCAGGCTGCCAAAATAAAGTTGTTGCCAGATTGCCGCCAGGCTCTCCTTAACGCCGTGCATCGACAATTCCAATTCAACGTGATGGTGGGAGTCCCCCAGCAACCAGGTGCCCACTAAGTAGTTGAAATAGAACATCGGGGGCATGGTCAAGGGATTGGTAATCCATACCAGCGCGACCGAGATTGGCAAGTTGACTCTGGCGGGTATCGCCGTCGCGGCCGCCGCAATCATCTGGAACGGCATCGGAATAAAGGCCCAAAATAATCCTACCGCAAAGGCCCCCGATACGGACCGGCGGTTCATGTGCCATAAGTTGGGGTCGTGAAGAAATTCGCCAAATACCTTCAGGTGCCGGTGGTCCCGGATTACACTATGATCTGGCGCGAAGCGCTTTATGATGTGTTTAGGCACCCAGTGTTTGACTCATAAAATCGTAAATTCCAGACACCCGGTATTGAAGCATGGTGGTAGGGGTTTGACTAGATCGCATTACCAGAGTTAGGGTACACCCAGAACCGGACTCCAGTGCCGGACGTCAGGAATCGAATTCACCCAAGGATGGGGCATGTTCGTCGGCATAACCTTTTTTCTTATCGGGACGCTTACGCTTCAGGCTCAGCGCGAGTTACCTGATTTACAGTGGTTGTGGTTATTTCCGCTGTTGCTGGCGGTGCTGCCAGTAAGATCTGCCCTCATTAGAGCCCCTGCGGGATTTGCCTTAGGCTTTCTGTGGGCGCTGGGCAGTGCCTGGATGCTGCTTCAACACGAGCTTCCCCGGGAACTTGAAGGCCAGGACTTATTAATTAAAGGAACAATCGCAACGCTTCCCATATCCCGGGATGGACGGACGGTATTTGTCCTGGATATCCAGGAAGTGACTTTCAGACGGCAAATTTATCCGAACTTTGGTCAAGTAAAGCTAAGTTGGTACGGCGGGCCCCCGCAACTGGCTCCCGGACAACAATGGCAGCTCAAAGTCCGGTTAAAGCGAGTCCACGGGTTCATGAATCCCGGCGGTTTCGATTACGAGGGCTGGTCATTTGGCAAGGGCATTCGGACCAGGGGTTATGTGGTCGCGGATTCACGTAACCGGTTAGTCGGTGCTCCGGGACTCGGCTATGGAATGCAGCGCATCCGCCATCGTATCGGCACCCTGTTGGACGAGCAGGTTCGCGACTCGACGGTCAACGGCATCCTCAAGGCTCTGGTCATTGGCGACCGCTCAGGGTTATCCTCCAGCGACTGGGAAATCTTCCGACAGACCGGCACTAGCCACTTGGTGGCTATTTCAGGCCTGCATATCGGAATTGTCGGCGGGCTGGGATTCTATCTTACCTTATTTCTCTGGCGCCGCAGCGAAAGGCTGGCTTTGCGCTTAGCCGCCCCTCGCGCCGCCGCGCTGGTCGCCATGGTGTGCGGCTTTCTGTATGCCGGGTTGGCTGGTTTTTCACTTCCCACCCAGCGGGCGCTGGTGATGCTCTGTGTTTATATGGGAGGTACGCTGCTGGTTTGCCAGATCCGGCCTTTTCGCAGTCTGATGTTGGCACTGCTTATCGTCTTGCTGATCGACCCGCGAGCAGGACTGGCCCCCGGTTTCTGGCTGTCATTTCTCGCGGTAGCCGCGATCCTATCGGGTATGAGGTGGCGTCTGACCGGTGGTGCGGCGATCTGGACTTGGGGCCGAATTCAATGGTTGGTCGCACTTGGTTTGAGTCCTGTGCTGATGATTTGGCAACAAAGGCTGCCGATGATCGGTCCGCTGGTGAATCTTCTGGCCGTGCCCTTGTTTTCATTCTTCGTTATTCCCTTGGCTCTGGTCGGTACCCTCGGTAGTCTGCTGTGGTTCCCGCTGGGGACATTGTTTTTTCTGCCTTTACAGGAGCTGTTGGGTCGCCTATATGGGTTGCTGGCATTCGCAGCGGGAACATCGGTCGAGCTGTCGGTGGCATCTGAGCTTCCGTTGTTTCTGTGGGTGCTGGCCATTCTAGGGGTGCTGATCTTGCTGTTTCCCAAGGGGATCCCCAGTCGTGGGCTCGGGGTGCTACTGTTGCTACCTGTACTGACGTTCGATTCGTCCGAGGATCTACCCCAGGGGGATTTTCGTTTTTATCTGCTGGATGTGGGGCAGGGCATGGCGGCGGTCATCCAGACCCGTCGCAATCTGCTGGTTTACGATACCGGGCCACGTTACTCGCAAAATGCCAATGCCGGCTCATCGGTATTAATCCCATTTCTACGAGCAAGCGGTTTTGATCGCATAGATCGGATCATCGTTAGCAATGGCGATGCCGATCATCGGGGCGGATTGGCGGCGGTATTGGGGCAATTTCCAGAAACAGAAATCTTTAGTGGAGAGCCAGAACGAATTGCCAGTGGAGAGGCAGCACCCTGCGGACCGGAAAGGTCATGGCAGTGGGACGGTGTCCGCTTTGAATTGTTGCACCCAAGGGTGCCAGGCGGCTGGTCGGGAAACAATGCCTCTTGTGTGCTGCGGGTCAGCAATGTTGCGGGGAGTTTGCTGATTACCGGTGATATCGAATCGGAGGCGGAGCAGTCCTTGCTTGCCTGTTGCTTGGAAAAGCTGAAAGCGGATCTGGTGACCATTCCTCACCATGGAAGCAAAACCTCGTCGACCTTGGCGTTTGTCAACGCGGTAGATGCACGCTATGCCCTGTCTTCCACTGGATACCGTAACCGCTATGGGTTTCCAAAATCGGAAGTTCTCTCGCGATGGAAAGCGGCGGGGGCTGAGGTGCTTGATACCGCGTCATCAGGTGCGATCCGATTCGATTTCTTTGCCACAAGGGGCGTGGCAGGGCCGGTGGAGTACCGTAAGACCTTGCGTCGCTACTGGAACAACCAGACACTATCGACGTCGAGGTAGCCGTTAGAGACAACCGCCATAATACAGTATGATAGGCGCCGAGAGATTCCACTGAGATCACCCATAAGGATTGCCGGGGGGAAAACAAACGGTGTTTGAATTGGTCAAAGCGGGTGGCTGGCTAATGCTGCCTATCATTGCTTGCTCGATTGCCGCAATGGCGATCATTATCGAACGATTGTGGATGCTGCGTAGCAGTAGGGTGGTTCCTGAAAATTTGGTGGCGCAGATCTGGCACATACACCGGCAGCAGCAACTCACCAATGCTCACATCACCCGCATTCGGGACGGCTCACCCCTTGGTCGGATTATTGCGGCGGGGTTGATCAACAGGAAGTATTCTCGGGAAGTGATGAAAGAGGCCATCGAGGATGTCGGGCATCAGGTAGTACTTGAATTGGAGCGCTACCTGAACACATTGGGCACGATTGCGTCCATTACACCGCTCTTGGGTCTGTTAGGGACTGTAATCGGGATGATCAAGGTTTTTGCGGAGATCACTTCAGCGGGAGTCGGCAATCCATCGGTACTCGCCGGGGGAATTTCAGAAGCACTGATTACCACGGCGGCAGGTTTATGCGTGGCGATTCCTAGCCTGATGTTTCACCGTTACCTGAGTGGGCGTGTTGGGTTACTGGTTGTTAGGATGGAAGAGGAGGCCTTGAAGATCATAGAGGTAATGCAAGGCGAACGGGCGCATGAGGTGGAGTAGGGTGGCATGAATTTCAGGACTAACCGGAAGGAGCAAATTGAACCGAATCTAACTCCTCTCATTGATGTGGTATTCCTGTTACTGATATTTTTTATGGTCTCAACGACATTCGACAAAGATACTCGAATCAGGGTTCAGCTACCCGAGGCGGCCACCCAGGATGAAGCGACCAAGCCAGAAGAACAACGCCTAACCATCGTCGTTGATGCCGAAGGGCGGTACTACGTCAATCAGCAGGAAGTGATCAACACCGAGTCGGCTACATTGCGTCGTGCCATTGAGATTGCCGCCGACGGAAGGCGAGACATCCCACTGATAATCACGGCTGATGCCAATACTACTCATCAGTCCGTCGTTAGGGTGATGGATGTCGCGAGCCAGCTCGGTTTCAGTCAGATGACGTTTGCCGCAAAACAGCCCGCCACCCCGTAATTCGACGAGATGAAAAAGTCCGTAGATGACTATTGGTACTCAACCAGTCTCTTTACCCTGTTGTTATTGCCGCTTTCCTGGCTGTTCTGCTTTGTCTCGTGGTTACGGAAATTAACCTTTCAGGCTGGCTTACTTCGCAAGCAGAGGCTGCCAGTTCCCGTGGTAGTGGTGGGCAATATCACTGTTGGTGGAACAGGTAAGACACCGCTTGTTACCTGGATAGTGGAGTATTTACTGAACCTCGGCTATCGACCAGGAGTGGTATCCAGGGGATACAGTGGCAAAGGGGATGTATGGCCCAGTATCGTGAGCCCGGAGAGTGATCCCAAGGAGGTAGGCGACGAACCTGTGCTCATCGCCAAACGAACCGATTGCCCAGTATGTGTCGGACCCGATCGGCCGAGTGCCGGTCGCAAATTGATCGAAACCGGGCTTTGCGACATCATAGTTTCAGATGATGGATTACAGCACTACGCTTTGGAGCGCGACTTAGAGATCGCGGTGTTAGACGGTGATAGACGTCTGGGAAATGGCCATTGCCTGCCTGCGGGACCCTTGCGAGAAAAGCCCTCGCGCTTGGCATCGGTTGATATCGTCGTCTGTAATGGGGGCAGTGCGCAGCCTGGGGAATTTCAGATGTATCTCGTCACGGGAGATTTGATCAATCTGAAAGATGAGAGTATGCGATGCTCTCCTGCCGACTTCATCGGAGGCCCCGTCCATGCGGTAGCAGGAATTGGAAATCCCAAGCGTTTTTTTCAGACGCTGCAACGCAAGGGACTTGAGGTTATCGAGCATCCATTTCCAGATCACCATCTCTACACATTGGCGGACATCGATTTTCATGACGAATTTCCAGTACTCATGACTGAGAAAGATGCCGTAAAATGCCTTAGATTCGCCCGGGTGAGCCATTGGTACCTCAGGACTGAGGCCGAGTTGGGTAGTGACTTTTCAAATCGCCTGGATTCACTGATGAGAGAATTAAAAAATGGATAGGCAGTTATTGGATATCCTAGTTTGCCCAATGTGCAAAGGTAAACTGTTGTTTAAGAAGAAGGCCGGTGAACTAATTTGTCCGGTCGACCGCATTGCCTTCCCTGTTCGGGATGGAATTCCCGTGATGCTTGAGGATGAGGCCAGGCAGTTGCCTGCGGACGAAGAGATCGCCAAATAATGTTGTATCTCCCATAGGATTAGCCGGACGTGACGTTCAAGGTTGTCATTCCAGCCCGCTTCGCATCCACGAGGCTACCTGGAAAGCCTCTGCTGCCAATTCTTGGCAGGCCAATGATTCAACATGTTCACGCGCGAGCCATCGAGAGTGGCGCAGAGCAAATCGTGATCGCCACCGATGACGAGAGAATTGTTACCGCCGCAAGGAAATTTGGTGCTGACGTCTGCTTGACCAGTTCCAGTCATGTGAGTGGCACGGAGCGTGTCGCCGAGGTATGCCGGCAATATGGCTGGTCTGATGAAACCGTGGTCGTCAACCTTCAGGGCGATGAACCCTGCGTACCGCCCGAGTTGTTGGATCAGGTAGCAGGCGACATGGATCTACACACGGATGCTCACATTGCGACCCTCGCTACCGAAATTTCAACCCAAAGTGAACTCTTCGATCCTCATGTAGTCAAGGTAGTCACCAACGGTGAGGGGTACGCGCTGTATTTCAGTCGTGCCCCAATACCCTGGCACAGGGATGAATTTATCAAACAAAATCAAAGGCTACCCACTTCCGTTGCCTTTTACCGTCACGTTGGAATCTATGCCTACCGGGCAGGTTACATTCAAGAGTATACCGCCTTGCAAGCGTCTCCTCTGGAACAGGCCGAATCTCTCGAGCAACTTCGTGCCTTGTGGTATGGATCGCGCATTCATGTTAGCACTGCGTTGCGTCACCCCGGACAGGGGGTGGATACACAGGATGACTTAGTTCGCGTCGCACGTTTCCTGGAGGGGGCTTGAAATGACTAATTCACTTCAAGATCAGTTGCTATCTAGCGGTTTAATCGATAAAAAACAACTTAATAAGGCGCGCACTCAACAACAAAAAGATAAGCGAAAAAAAGCTACTGGCTTAGATCAGAAGGACACCAATAAGCAGTCCTTAACGAATAAGAAAATCGATGCAGGTAAAGCCCGGGACCTTGAGCTCAATCGTGCGCAACGGCAACATCGCGAGCAGAAGGCACTCCGGGCGCAGATAGGCGAGCTGATTTCCGCAAACCGGATTTCCCGCGGCGAAGGAGAACTTACCTACCAATTTGTTGATCAGGGTTGGGTAAGGAAGCTGTTTATCGACGAGGTAACCAGGCAAAAGCTCATTAGTGGTGCGTGGGCAATTGTTCGAGCGGATGGCCGCCGCTACGAAATAGTGCCGGCCTCAACGGCGGAAAAGATACGCATCAGAGACGAAAAATGCGTTATTCTTTGCGTAGATCCAGATAAAACCGATAAGAACACGGAGGAGAGTGACTATCCTGATCATCAGATACCCGATGATATGATGTGGTAGTCTAAAGTGGGGCTGGCGGTTATTTAGTTGTCACGAGCCAGTCTTTGTTAGTCTTGTCGGCTACATGATGCCGGCAAATGATAAGTAAGTATGAGGAATATATGTCAGAACAATTAGTATCCGGTGTCGTCAAGTGGTTTAACGACGAGAAAGGGTTCGGTTTTATTGAGAGAGAGGGTGGCTCGGACGTCTTCGTTCATTTCAGCGCGATCAACGGTTCGGGGAGGCGCTCACTGAAGGATGGGCAGAAGGTTACCTTTAAGGTAACCCAGGGCCAAAAAGGACCACAGGCAGAGAACGTATCGATTGTCGGTTGATCTGTAACTGAAAGAATTCTCTGGTCCGGAGAAAATCCGCTTTGGGCCAGAGATCTTCTCCCTACAATCACTGTCGTAAATTGACGTCTTTTAAGGCGAGGGATTTATTTGGTTTAACATCTGCAGCCGATGTTACCAGGCTCTTTTCTCGAATTCATAGCCCCTAAGACCTTATGGGGGTAATCACCCGGATTTCTTTGGTTTCAAGATGAAGATCAAGGTACTGTTCGTTTGCATGGGAAACATTTGCCGGTCGCCAACCGCTCAAGGGGTATTCGAGACGTTGGTTGAACGGCAGGGGCTATCTCACTGTATCGAAACTGATTCCGCTGGCACCCACGGCTACCATGTTGGTGACCCTCCAGATCAGCGCGCTCAGGCTACCGCGCTGAAACGGGGTCATGATCTAAGTCGTCAGCGCGCGCGCAAAGCTTCTGCTGATGATTTTATGAGCTTCGATTATATCGTCGCCATGGATCAAGACAACTACATGAGTCTCAGTGAAATATGCCCACAGGGCAGCGAACAAAAGATTCATTTACTGATGGACTATGCGCCTTCATTCCGGACGCGAGAGGTTCCCGACCCCTATTATGGCGGAGGGATATCAGGATTCGAAAAAGTGTTCGATATGGTCGAGGCGGCCACTGCAGGTCTTTTGGAAGAGATCAAGCAACACCATAGGATCAGCTGACAACTGACGGCTTTCAGCGGTAGGTTGGCAATGGATAGAATATTATCGGCATCATATATTTAACATAATATACATTATACGCAATATAAGAATTCCAAGGAAACGCCAAAATCCCAACAACGGTGCGGGCTATGAGCTACGACCACGAGTTTCTCAGAGAGGCTTGGTTGGGCAAATTGACCACACTTCCAAACCTCCAATTTCAGCTTCGCTACAGCAACGAACAGGCAGCACGTGTATGTGGGGTTTCTGTGGAAACCTATCGTCGTTGGCTGAAAGATCGAAGGCCAAATTTAGCCGCAGTGAAATTGATGGCGATCTTGGCAGGATACGTCCCTTGGGAGCGCTGGGAATTCGCCAAGGTTCATTTAGCATGATCGCATTATCAGCTCGACAAAGGCTTACGTAATCTTCAGGAAGATGCCGCTCTGCATGATCCCATCGAACATGAACTGAACCGCCAACGCGGAAAGCAGTACACCAAAAATCCGGCTTACGACATGCATCCCGGTTACCCCCAGTACCTTTTGAACTTGATTGGCTAACAAGAGCAGGATGAGTGTGCTCAGCATCACTGACACCAGACCCGAGATAACGGCGATCTGAGCGACTAGATCTCCTTTCGCATCGGCCATAAGCAATATAGAGGCACCCATGGCACCCGGGCCGGCAATCAATGGTGTTGCCAGGGGGAAGACTGAAATATCGGGTTTACCGGCTGCTTCGTTTTCCTCCTCGGAAGTCGTGGAGATTCCACCGGAGGTACGGGCAAATACCATATCTATTCCCATCAGTAACAACAGGATTCCGCCGGCGGTCTTCAATGCGGCAAGGGAGATTCCAAGACTGCTCAGCAGGACCTCCCCAATCAATGCAAAGGTAAGAAGAATAATGCTAGCGATTAGTATTCCCCGCAGCGCCATGCCACGGCGCATCCGCGATGTTGCGGACGGGGTCAAGGCTGCAAACATCGCTGCGACATCAATTGGTCCAACCGTCGCAAAAAACGTGGTAAAGGAAACGATCGCAGTTTCAATCATTTGCACGAATCGGGATAACTTTACAACTGTGAGCACTCAACAAACCAGTGGCAGGATCATAGCAGATAGATCGACGGCAAATACCACTACTCGATGAGGCTACCTCCAGATTATCGGCGAAGGGTTAACTATCTATTCGTCACGGATACTAAGTTCTCGGCGATTACCGTAGGTTTTCCAACGATCATGGATCCACAAATATTGCGCTGGTTGCTTTCGGATTATGGTTTCCATGGCCTTATTCATTTCCGTGGTCAACCGGTAGATCTCTGCCTTTTCGCTTTGATAGATCCCAGGCCATATCGGATCAGCCATATAACCAAGAAAACCTTTGCCTGATGCATCACGGCAACAAGCGACGACCACGATAGGCCGTTTATAAGACGTGGCCAGAATAGCCGGAACCGGCGTGGTAGTCGCTTTTCGGCCAAAAAAATTGACAGAAATTGCTTTCTTGGTTGCTTGGTCGGCAAGCAATCCGATCGATTTCCCCCGGTGTAGCGTTTTCTGAAGCATGAACATGGCATTTCGCTTCGGTATTAACAACTGCCCGGTGGCGGTACGGTCTTGATATACCAGCCGTTCCAAATAGGGATTATCCAAAGGCCTGGCAACCACCACCATGGGAACACCGATATAGGCACTGGCGTGGGGCAGCACTTCCCAATTACCGAGGTGTGGCGTGACGAATATACATCCATTCGTCTCATCGTGGATATGTCTCACCCGCTGTAAAAGTTGTTCGATACTTGCGCGATCGCTGGCGGTTTCAAGAATTTTTTCGGGATCGCGTAAGAACCGGCGAAAGCGTATGATTTCAATAGAAGTATGCACGAATGACTTGAAACTTTCCCGGGCTATTTGCTCCAGTTCGCCATCGGTTTTTTCCTTGCCTAGGGCATGCTGAAGGTTGTCGAGTGCGATACGCCTCCGATTTCCCGCAATGTAATAAAGAACGGTTCCAAGCCAGGAACCAAGTCTCCGGGCAGCACTATCCGACAACAGGCCGGCAATGTTGAATATCAGCCAGACAAACCAGTACTCCAGCAGTTGCAGCGCTTTAGGCTTGCGATGCGGGTTTTTATTTCGCTTAGCCACAGAGTCAGCAAAGTGGAGCGCCATTAGGCGCGTTCGACCACCACCGTTGATATTTGCCCGCCTATACCCAAACTGGTCGAGAGAAAATAAGGCTTTGAGGCAGGTTGAGGCAGTTTCGATATCATAAGTGTTGAAAAAGCCGCTTCGGCACCGGAGAAATTGCAGGTTCCGGGCACCCGATTGATGCTTGCGGAGCGTAGCCCAAAGATGATTTCCGCCAGATCACTGGCTGCTCCCATATGTCCCGTTTGTGCTTTGAGAGCCGCAACGGGTACCTTATCTTCGGCCAACAATTCCGTGAGGGCCGCCAATTCGGCACCGTCTCCTTTGCGGGTACCACTGCCATGGGCAATGACAAAACCCAACTCTCGGGTTTCCAGGCCTGCTTCCTGCAGAGCCGAGGCTACGGCGGCTTGATACGCCTCGGGAGAGACCCCGAGGCCATGCTCGGGCGCGGTACTCAGGGTGTTACCCACACCGCTGATCCACCCCAGAATCGTCGCGCCGCGGCGTATCGCCGAATCGTGGTCTTCAAGCAACACTGCGGCCCCACC
>JAGRGP010000060.1 GCA_020445415.1 Gammaproteobacteria bacterium
AGAAAAAGATGATGTCGAAACCTGTCACCAATACGCTGGTCGGGTAGAATGTCCGCACCCGCGCGCTGTCTTCCGGCCAGCCGAGGGTGGAGAAGGGCCAGAGGGCCGAGCTGAACCACGTATCCAGTACGTCTTCGTCCTGATCCAGCGGGTAATCCGCCGCTAACCCATGTTTTTGGCGCACCTCCTCCTCGTTACGCCCCACATAAATGTTGCCTTGGGGGTCGTACCATGCGGGGATGCGGTGTCCCCACCAGATCTGACGGCTAATGCACCAGTCTTCGATATTGCGCATCCACTCAAAATAGGTATTTTTCCAATTATCCGGCACAAAGCGAATGCTGCCGTTTTCCACGGCGGCTATGGCGGGTTTGGCCAGCGGCTTGATCTTGACGTACCACTGATCGGTTAGAAAGGGTTCGATGACCGATCCCGACCGGTCTCCCCGGGGCACCATTAGTTTGTGGTCGGCGATCTTTTCCAGCAGCCCTTTGGTCTGCAGGTCGGCGACGATTTGTTTACGTGCCTGGTAGCGGTCCAAACCCTGGTAGGGCATGGGTATCAGACCGTCTTCTTCCTCGCTATTCTTCCGAATGACGGCGTCAGGCGTGAAGATGTTTATCAGTCCACCATAGGGTTGCTCCGAGACCAACTTCTCGTCACGGTGCCTTAGCCATACCTGGTAGTCATTGAAATCATGGGCCGGGGTGATCTTGACGCAGCCGGTGCCAAACTCGGGGTCGGCGTGTTCGTCGGCAATCACCGGAATGCGCCGGCCGGTCAGCGGCAGTTCGACTAGCTCACCGATCAGATGCTGATAGCGCGGGTCCTGAGGATTGACCGCTAGGGCACAATCACCAAGCATGGTCTCGGGACGTGTGGTCGAAACCACCAGGTGCCCTTGTCCATTGCTGAGCGGATAACGCATGTGCCACATGTATCCTGCCTCCTCGGTGGCGATAACCTCCAGGTCGGAGACTGCGGTATGGAGGACCGGATCCCAGTTGACCAGCCGTTTCCCACGGTAGATCAGCCCCTCTTCGTAAAGCCTGATAAAGACCTCCCTAACCGCATTGGAAAGACCGTCATCCATGGTGAAACGTTCGTGTTCCCAATCCAGGGAGGCTCCCATTCGCCGTAACTGACGGGTAATGGTATTTCCAGAATGCTCTTTCCACTCCCAAATCTTCTCGATGAAGGCTTTTCGTCCGTAATCGTGGCGGGTCTTGCCCTCGGCATTGATGAGGCGTTCGACGACCATCTGGGTGGCAATTCCCGCATGATCAGAGCCCGCCTGCCATAGGGTGTTGTCCCCTAGCATGCGGTGATAACGGGTTAGCGCATCCATGATTGTGTCCTGGAAGGCGTGTCCCATGTGGAGACTGCCGGTCACGTTGGGTGGCGGGATCATGATGCAGTAGGGACGAGGCTCGCTGCCAGGTTTCCGAGAGGCGGCCGCAGCTGAAAGCGGGTTGTTCGTGATACTGTTCTGTCCGCGTGGGGCGAAGTAATTGTTTTCTTCCCAATACCGGTACCAGCGAGCTTCGAGTTTGTGGGGATCGTAGGTTTTTTCCATCTTGATCTTGTAATCTTGAGGTAATATGAAACGTTTAACGTCGCAAATTCAGCTATTATACCGGATTCACCGGTCTGCCCGCAGTGTCAAGACAGACAGTCATCAACTCAGCGCTACTGGAGCCATTTCAAACTATGTCAATTGGAACATCCCCCATACAAAAGTGGGCTTTCTCGTTTTCCGAAGGTGATGGAAAGAACAAAAAACTTCTGGGTGGCAAAGGTGCCAACCTATGTGAGATGACTCAAATCGGATTAAATGTACCTCCGGGCTTTGTGATCAGCACCGAAGCTTGCCTCAAATTTCTGCGGGAAGGTCAGTTGGCGGACGGCATCATGGAGCAGGTGTATGAACAGATGCGGCAGGTGGAAGAATCCACCGGCAAGGGATTCGGCAACCGGGATAATCCCTTGCTGGTATCGGTGCGCAGCGGATCCGCCATGTCCATGCCCGGTATGATGGATACCATCCTTAATCTCGGTCTCAATTCCGAGACCGTGCAAGGAGAGATCGAACAGACCGGTGACCCACGGTTTGTTTACGATGCCTATCGTCGCTTCATCCAACTGTTTGGCAAGGTGGCGCTCGGGGTCCCCGACGAGTTGTTCGATGACCAGTTCGATGAAGTCAAGGCGCGGGCGGGTGTGAAGTCGGATGTGGAATTGTCCGCGGAAAACCTCCAGGATATAAGCGAGCGTTTCCTCAATGTGGTCAATGATCACACCGGCCGCCCATTCCCAGAAGATCCGTACAAACAGCTGGAGATCTCCATCAAGGCTGTATTTTCCTCCTGGAACGGAAAACGCGCGGTGGACTACCGACGTGAGTTCAATGTCACACCGGAAATGGCCAATGGTACTGCGGTCAATGTCTGCACCATGGTATTCGGCAACCGGGGTGATGATTCTGGCACCGGGGTTGCCTTTACCCGCAATCCGGGAACCGGTGAGAACAAACTGTATGGCGAGTATCTGATCAACGCCCAGGGCGAGGATGTGGTGGCCGGTATCCGCACGCCCAAGCCCATCGACCGGCTACAGGATGAAATGCCGGAGATGGCCCGTCAGCTTGCCGAGTTGCGGGACCGTCTGGAGAGCCACTACCAGGAGGTGCAGGATTTCGAATTCACCATCGAGCGGGGCACCCTCTATTGCCTGCAGACCCGCAATGGAAAGATGAATGCGGTGGGTATGGTACGAACCTCAGTGGAGATGGAGAAGGAGGGTTTGATCAACAAGGAACGAGCCTTGCTGCGTATCGATCCATTGTTGCTAGAGCAAATGCTGTTCCCGAGGCTCGATCCCAATGTCAAGGCTAAAGCCTTAGCCCACGGATTACCCGCCTCCCCGGGGGCCGCCTGTGGTCAGGCCGTATTCGATGCAGACCGGGCGGAAGTGCTTGGAAAGAATGGTGGTCGGCGGGTGATTCTGCTGCGCGAGGAGACGAAGCCGGAGGATATCCACGGCTTTTTTGCCTCCCAGGGGATACTTACCAGCCGCGGCGGTAAGACTTCCCATGCCGCGGTGGTTGCCCGGGGGATGGGCAAGCCCTGCGTGGCCGGTGCCGAGGGCATTTCGGTGGATGTGCGGCGCCGTGAGGCCTATGTGGGTGATCGGGTAATCAAGGAGGGGGATCTGATAACCATTGATGGCAGTAGCGGCAATGTCTATCTGGGTGAAATTCCCACTGTCGAGCCCGAGTTCACCAGTGAGCTCACCACCCTGCTGCGTTGGGCGGACGAACTGGCTCGTCTCAAGGTGATGGCCAACGCGGACACCGCCCAGGATGCATCTCGCGCGGTCAAGTACGGCGCCAAAGGCATCGGACTTTGCCGTACCGAACGGATGTTCAACGATGTGGAACGCCTGCCGGTGGTAATCGACATGATCATGGCGGAGTCGGCGGAACAGCGCCAGGCGGCCCTGGACCGGTTGCTGCCAATGCAACGCGAGGACTTTAAAGGGTTGTTCGAAGCGATGGCCCCTTATCCGGTAACCATCCGTTTGCTGGATCCACCCATTCACGAGTTTCTACCCGGTGAGCACCAACTTCAGGACGATCTGGACAAACTCTATCATCTGCGCGACTCGGCTCGTGGCATGGAAGTGTTGGCCAATAGCATGTTGCTGCTCCGAGAGCCTGAGCAGGCAAAGAAAGAAGCGGAATCCATGCGTCATTTGGTAGACGTACAGTTGGTTGAGGAGGCCATCGCCAAGAAGGAGGTCATGCTGCGTAAGGTAAGGGAGTTGTTCGAAACCAATCCTATGCTTGGCCATCGCGGGGTGCGGCTTGGAATTACCTTCCCGGAGATCTACACCATGCAGATCCGCGCGGTGCTGGAAGCTACCGCGGATTGCGCGGGCAAGGGTATCGAGGTCAACCCTCAGATCATGGTGCCGCAGGTTTGTACGGCTCAGGAGCTGAAGCTGGTGAAGGGCTACGTGGATGAGGTGCGCGCCGAAATCGAGGCGGATCGTGGTCATAAGCTTAACTTCCGTTTCGGGACCATGATCGAGGTAGTACGGGCCTGTATGCGGGCCGATTCGCTGGTGGAGGAGGCCGAGTTCTTTTCCTTTGGCACCAACGACCTGACTCAGGCTACCTTCTCGTTCTCCCGGGAAGACGCCGAGAACAAGTTTCTGCCGATGTACAACGAGCGGGGGATACTCCAGGACAATCCCTTCGAGGTATTGGACACCCGAGGTCTCGGCAAACTGATGAAGCTGGCGGTCGGCTGGGGGCGTGAGAAACGCCCCGACCTGAGCGTCGGCATCTGCGGTGAACACGGTGGCCATCCGCAGTCGATCCGCTTCTGCCACGAGGCGGGTCTCAACTATGTTTCTTGTTCGGCACCCCGGGTTCCGGTGGCCCGCCTGGCGGCGGCGCATGCCGCGCTGGGGGATTGATGAGCACCGGCCGGGAGTAGGCCAATATCCTGTGTCAACCAGGACGGAGCCGGGTGAATCCCGGCTCTGTCCCACCTTTCGCTAAGCCCTGTCACCGCCCATCTTTTGCCCGTTGCTTCCCCTCCTGAACTTGCCGTCGAGGGAAGCGCCATCTTCGAGCGCAGTAAGCCTTTGACAAATTCTGCTAGGCTTGGATGAAATTAATGCCGGCCGAGCCGGGTCTTGTTCCCTGTTCGATAACAACACAAGGGTTTCTCGATGGATTTGCGCAAGGGCTTGGTGTTATTTGGGGTGGTGGTTCTCGTCGCCTGTTTCTTTATCTTTGATCTGGGTAGTTATCTCACCCTAGATAATTTGAAGGCACAGCAATCGGTGCTGGAGGATTGGCGGGCCGCCAACCCTTGGCGTAGTGCACTGGTTTTTTTCGTAGTGTACGTACTGGTAACGGCGTTGTCGTTGCCGGGAGCTGCCATTATGACCCTGGCGGTGGGTGCGATCTTTGGCTTGTTAATCGGCACAGTGCTCGTTTCGTTTGCCTCTACCTTGGGGGCCACCCTGGCCTTTTTAATCGCCCGGTTTTTGTTGCGCGACGGGGTGCAGGCGAGGTTTGCGGATAAGTTGGGAGCGATCAATCAGGGTATTGAAAAGGATGGTGCCTTTTATCTTTTCGGATTGCGGCTGGTGCCGCTATTCCCATTCTTCGTGATCAACCTGGCCATGGGTCTGACTAATCTGCGTACCTTCACCTTCGCCTGGGTTAGTCAACTGGGAATGTTGCTGGGGACTATTGTCTATGTGAATGCCGGCACGCAACTGGGAAAACTGGAATCACTGTCCGGGATCCTCTCGCCGGAGCTGATATTTTCGTTCGTGTTGCTTGGCGTATTCCCGTTGATTGCCCGGAAGATACTCGCGGGGATCAAGGCCCGGAAGGTTCTGGCGGCCTATCGGAAGCCCGCGAAATTCGACCGCAATCTCATTGTAATCGGTGCGGGGTCCGGTGGATTGGTCGCCTCATTAATTGCGGCCGCAGTTAAATCCCGGGTGACCCTCATCGAAAAACACAAGATGGGGGGGGATTGTTTGAATACGGGGTGCGTTCCATCCAAAGCACTAATCCGGTCTGCTCGGTATCTTTCTCAAATCAACCGACACCGGGAGTTTGGATTTCAATCGGCCACCGCCAGTTTTGAGTTTGCGGACGTCATGGAACGGGTGCAGCGGGTAATCAAGAAAGTGGAACCCCACGATTCGGTGGAACGGTTCACCGGTTTGGGCGTGGACGTGATTCAGGGTGAGGCACGTATTCTGTCTCCCTATGAGGTGGCGGTGGGCGGGAGGACGCTGACCACTCGCAGTATTATCGTCGCTACCGGTGCACAGCCACTTATTCCGCCTATTCAAGGACTACGGGATTCCGCCTACCTCACGTCGGATAATCTTTGGGAAATCAGGAAATTGCCGGACCATTTGTTGGTACTAGGAGGCGGTCCGATCGGGTGTGAATTGGCGCAAAGCCTGGCCCGCTTCGGTTCCAAGGTAACGCTGGTAGAGATGGCCCCGCGCCTAATGATACGCGAGGATCCGGAAGTTTCCGACCTAGTGCGGGAGAAGTTCATTGCGGAAGGCATCGAGGTGATGGTGGGGCATACCGCCCGGGCGTTCCGGGAACAAGATGGAAAACGGCAGTTGATTGCCGAGTTTGATGGCGAGGAGGTGGTCATTGGCTTCGATCAGGTGCTGGTTGCGGTGGGGCGGGCTGCCAACGTTTCCGGTTTTGGCCTCGAGGAACTGGGAGTGAGGCTTAGTGCTCGGCGCACGGTTGAGGCAAACGAGTTTCTGCAAACCAATTTTCCCAATATTTACGTATGCGGTGATGTGACCGGGCCCTATCAGTTTACCCATACCGCGTCTCATCAGGCCTGGTATGCATCGGTAAATGCCCTGTTTGGCATGTTCCGCCGCTTCAAGGTGGACTACTCCGTGATTCCTTTTGCGACCTTTACCGATCCGGAAGTCGCACGGGTGGGCTTGAACGAGCAGGATGCCAAGGAACGTAATATCCCTTACGAAGTGACCCATTATGGGTTGGATGATCTAGACCGTGCTATTGCTGATGGGGAGGATCAAGGTTTCGTTAAGGTTTTGACCGTGCCGGGTAAAGACAAGATCCTGGGCGCCACTATCGTTGGCGAGCACGCGGGCGATCTGATTGCCGAGTTTGTTACGGCCATGCGTCACGGTTTGGGACTCAATAAGATCCTTGGAACGATTCATATTTATCCCACCTGGACCGAGGGTAATAAGTTTGCAGCGGGGATCTGGAAGCGGGCTCATGCGCCGGAGAAGCTACTTGGCTGGGTAGAGCGGTTTCACGACTGGCGTCGTGGCTGAGGGCATCTACCTATCTCAATCATCGAGTCGATGACGTCTAAATAGGATTTAACCCAGATGTATTCCCAAATTGCTATAACCTTCCCAATACCGGTGGCAGGTACGAGCCAGGGGTCAGCCGACCAGGCGTACCGTATTGGGTAAGTTGCTCCGGATTACGCTGGCCACCGCTTCTAATGCCCTTACCCGGGGAAAGCTGGGGCGGTATACCAATCTGATGCGGCGGAAGGCCTCGGGTACCTCCAGTTTTCTCGCCACGACTCCGGAACCGGTCATCCAGCTGCCGCTGACGACCAACGCCGGCACCAAGGTGCAGCCGAAGTTGGCTGACACCAGTTGAATCAGCGTCTCCAGCCCGAAGGCGCGTAACTCTTCCAGGGTATCCTCGGGATCCCGGGCACCGATGCGGCAGACTTCCATTACTTGGCGGGAAAGGCAGTGCGCGTCGGAGAGCAAAAGCATCTCCAGCCGCGCGAGGTCATTGCGGGTGATTTCATCTTTGGTGTAGAGCGGATGGTCCCGGGGGTGGACAAGCCAGAATGGCTCATCGAACAGCGCTAACTCTTCCAACCCCTTGTCGTTGGCCGCGGTTGCCAGCAATGCCGCATCGATTTCATGGGCGGCTAGACGGTGTTCGAGGGTATTTGTCACCTCGTCGGAGAACAATAGACGAAGTTTCGGAAAACGTTGCTTCATCGGCCGAAAAATTAATGGGATGAGATAGGGGCTAAGGGTCGGAATGGAACCGATGCGTAGCGTTCCGGCAAGTGGATCACGATGTGTACGGGCAGTTTGCTCGATGGCGGTCGCATGCCCGATGCTCTTGCGGGCATGACTGATGATCGCCTCTCCTACGGGAGTTACCGCCACTTTTCGGTTAGTGCGTTCAAACAGGGTAACACCCAGCTCACTTTCCAGCTTCTTGATCTGGCTACTCAGGGTGGGTTGACTCACAAAGCAGCGTTCCGCCGCCTTGCCAAAATGCTGAGTCTCGGCAACCGCTACCAGATAGTGTAGATCCCGTAGATTCATCAACGCTGCTCACTTCTCTGAGGGTGGCTTTATATGATAGATGGTAACTATCGATTTTATACATATAATCGATTAGATCAAAAGTCAATTGTCATTATAATAGCCCATGTGAACCAGCAGCTCTTGCCACTCCGAAGGCTCCCTTTGGAGACAGTGGAGGGGCGGAAACCTGGACGCAAATTCGCTACCGAAATTTTGGAGGAATACCCCATGCAACTGAAAGGAAGTAAGACCGAGCAGCATCTCAAAGACGCATTCGCGGGCGAGTCGCAGGCCAATCGTCGCTACCTGTATTTTGCCGCCAAGGCGGATATTGAGGGTTACAATGACGTTGCCGCGCTGTTTCGTTCCACCGCCGAAGGTGAGACCGGTCATGCCCATGGCCATCTGGAATACCTGGAAGCCTGTGGCGACCCAGCCACTGGGCTACCCATTGGCGCTACTGAGGACAACCTGAAGGCAGCGGTGGCAGGTGAGACCCACGAGTACACCGATATGTACCCCGGCATGGCCAAGAC
>JAGRGP010000061.1 GCA_020445415.1 Gammaproteobacteria bacterium
GACAGATGGGGATAGGGAAAAGGCAGTCAGATAGCTGCGTGGTTTACGGAATACAGTTAGCATAAACGCCCTTTACCTCCGATCAAACGATCTCCGCGCTAGCGTCGGCACCTCTACCCGATCGTCGATCTGAGCTGAGCAATCGCCCCGAGAAACATTTCAAGGAATGAATCCGCCCAACCAGCTGTCCGCCGGCGCGCGTTTCGACATGTACCAGCCAGCCGCCACCTTGGCCGCGTTGCTGGCATCGGAGCCCCGGGTCGTCGTTGAGTCACCTTGGACAATCAAACAGTCCACGCTGGGAGGGCGCCCAGCACAGCGGCCGCCTTGTGGATTTTGACGAACTGGATTTCGCGGCCAGGTGTATGAGGATCTTCTCGATGACATTGGCCTCCTCAATGCAGCCGATGACCTTCACTGCCTCACCACAGGCTGGGCAGGTTTCAATTTCAATACCGAAGACGCGCTTGGGGCGCTTTGCTCAGGTCATCGAGCCACGACGTCGCGCAGGTGCCGGCTCGTCCGGATCCGCCGTCGCAACGTGCTGACTTCCGCTCCCCCGGTCGGCGGGCGTCACCTGCCCGCGGAGTTTGCTGTTCGGAGCAAAGATCCCGATAAAACGGCTGAGGTTGACTCGTGGCTTGGGTGTCAGTGTCAGCAAAATACTCTGCTAGTGGCCAAAATATGACGAGAGCCGAGAGAGCCCGGCTCCGTCTGTGTCATGCAACCACCGCTGCCAGCGATCAAACGACGTAATCGCCCCCAATGCGATTTGCCAGCAGTTCGATGCTACTACTATCGATGCCGCCAGCAAAGATGTCTTGCAATTGCGTAGCCGCCGCTGGGTTGATAAACGCGGCTGCAGCTAACGCAGCCAGGGTCAAGCTGAGCAGGATTACTTGAGATTTCGTGTTTGCCTTTTTCATGGTGTTCTCCAATATGTAATTAGGCGGCCAAGTGCTTGATAACGGTGAAGTCCCAGGCGTTGGCGAGGTCACCATCAGCGTCAGCACGCAGCCAACCCAAGCGTTCCTCGACAAGTTCGACCGTCGCCTTGCCGCGAAATCCGTCAGTAACCGACTGCGTCCAGTATTCGGTGAAAAGTTCTTCGTCGTCGATCAGGCAAGCGCAACGCATCAGGTGGCGATAGGCCGCCTCCTTGTCAGTAGTGCTATCCGCCTCTGAGAGCACGTCGATCTGCTCGATGATGATCTTCTGAAGCTCTTCCCAATGCTCGTCATCGGTTAGCTCGCCGGCACGCCAGTCGTCGTCGATCAACTGCCGACGGGCGTTCAGCCACGAGGTATGGTAGCCGTTTACCAGCTCCAGTGCCGAGTAACGAGCGCGCCCGACGGCCTCCTCAAACGCTCGAGCGGCCAAGCCAACCTGCCCAGTGGCGATGCTGACCATTCCCCGGGCCGCTGCCAAACGAGACCACTCCGGTGCGTCTGGGGCCTCCGTGCGGTCGCTCAGTTTTCCGGCGACCTCGAATTCCTCGATTTGTGACAGTGCTATTTCGTAATGCTGTTGCTCGATAAGAACTAGAACTCCCTCGAGCCACAGGGGCAAGGTATTCTTGGCGCGAACCAGAAAACTCACCTTACCGTCCAGGATCAGTTCTAGGTATTTGTCTCGCACCCATCTCTCGTGGCGGAGCGGCATCTGGCGGGGGTTTTTCGAATACGGGCGGTAGCGGGAGAGCTGACTCCGCGACATCGGATGATCCGGGTTCTCAGCATTGTATTCCTTACGGACCGCAGCTGCACGACCCCGATCGACGATCAGGGCCTCAAGCATCTCACTGGGTTGAACCTCTTTCGTCATGACAGGCTCCATTGGTTGACAGGTTGCGCTCAGGTACAAAATCTTCATTATCGGGATCCAAGCTGAACGCTCGCTGAACGGCGCAGCCCCGCGCCCGGGACCGCGCCTTAGCGGCTCAGAACTGCATGTGGTGGCGCATGCCACTTGGGGCGCCCAACGGTTGCGAGTAGCCGATATTGACCTCGTAGTTCTTCATCTTCGACCAGCAGCGCCCATATAGGTTGCTGCGGTTAATAGTGTCGGCCAGGTGCTGTGCGGCTTGGCGCTCGTTACCCGGCTTGCTATCCTTGATCGCGTTAAACACGTGCTCGAGCTTGCGGGCCATACTGCGCGCGCGATACTCTGCATCATGGTTCGACCAGCCGCACGGGTGGCCCAGGGCCTTGATCCATACGTAGCCACGCTCGGTTGCGGCCTCGGTGATGCGTCCAGCCGAGATATCGCTGAGGAGCTGATCAGCGGTCACGGCGTAGGCACCGTTTGCACCGACCACGGCAGCGGTTACTGCCGCGGCGATTAGATTTTTTCTCAAGTTAATACGCATTGCTCTCTCCAAGTTCCGCCCCCCACCAGAGCCCATGGGGTGACTGAACTGCTATGTCACTGTGCAGACAAGCTCTGTGGCACTAAAGCTATCAAATCGGGGCGACGGACGACTTGGTGTTACGCTTAAGACGCTAAGTGTATGACGGCGCTGCCGAAGCCTAACTGGCCGAAGTATAGAGGGATTTTTTCTTGCTATTCGAAGCTGGCAACACGTTGCCAAAACGGCGGTAGATGAGCCCGCTTGATTACCGAAGTGGTGATGCCGGCCCGTATGGTGAACGTCTGGTTGAGAGCGTATGCGAATGAGATACGCTGTTTCGCTAGGCGCTATTCTCGGCATCATCTACGTCACACCGGCGAGCTCTGTCCTGGTTAGGATCACAGCGTTCTGGCGGCACGCCACGACGTTTATGCTCATGCCCGCCAGAATTATACCTTTCTGGGCGAACATTGTCTCTGGGGCATGCAAGCTATCCTTGAAACAGACCAGCTTTTCGCGCAACCAGATACTGCAAACGCTATCCGGTGACACGAATAGGCCTGCCTTGAGTAGCTCGTTTCTGGTCCGTACTTGACCGTAGGCCGTGAAATCAAGCGCGGTGTTAGATCAAGTCTGCGGGCTGTTGAAAAACCGCCCATTTTTTCCTGATTATCCGACTTCTTAATGCCCGTACCGTACGACTGTCTTTGGAAGGTATTCGATGTAAAAGTTGTCAATCTTTACCAAGAAACCTTGAACGGCTTTCCAGGAAGCCATATTTGTGATTCTAATTGCTAATTCACAAAGAAATGGCTTCACCGCTGCCATCCTCTTGAGGTTTTGTGTCAGTGCGGTCAGATAAAACTGGATTTGTACATTCACCATCCCTCGGCATTTGGTTCGCCGGAGACAGTGGTTATCTTTTGCCTCTCCGAACAGCCCTTCTATCTTCCAAACGCGTTCCGTCAGCTTGATTTTGAAGAGCCTGGTACTTTGCCTGCGGCGAACCTTATCTATATGGCTCTGGTGAAGACTCCTGTATACGAAGCGGGCTCGATTTTTCTGTGAACCAGGCAAGCAGGTAGATCGTAGCGAGCAGATCTTACAATGGCCTCCCAGGATGCGATATCGCTTCATAATATTTTTTCCGGCTTGTCATAGGGGTACATCCAGTAACCACCCGGACATCGATATCTATCGTCACGACTATCGTACGTAAACTCGCCGCGGCTAAGCCGACCTGCGCCTAGGTTGTCATCATGTAGAGGGATATAAGTGCGTATCTTGAGGCGGTGGAACTGCTCATAGGTTGGCCCCCTCCCGTAACCCTTGTCAGCTATTACCTCCTGCGTTTGAAAGCCAAAGCGATCGATCAGGTAACTGATACGGTCTGGCATAATCATACATTCGTGCTTCGACACCCGTGGTGCCGTGGCAGTCAGTAATGATTCGGCTGTCGCCGTCTATCGTGTAATGAACTTTGTAGGCCATCTTGCGGTACGTTCCCTTCCTGGAAACCAGGGTGGACTCTGGGTCAGAATGGCTTATATGAGTCTGATTTGAGACACGACGCTGCTTCTTGCCCTCCCGGAAATCATGATATCTCTGCTGATAGTTCTTGAGCGCTTTGGCATCTGGATCGCCATCCGGACGCTCCACCATGCTGTCTATACTGGCATTTGCGTCGATGAGCGATGCATCTGAAATAAGTTTCTTGCCAGATACCAAGCCAGCCTCAACCCATTTATCAATAAAGCGTTCAAATACTCGCTGGAAAGTTTCTTCTCCAAAACGCTGGCGAATTCCGGTTAGCGATGAGTGGTCAGGAATTCGATCACCCAGGTTAAGCCGACAAAACCAACGGTAGGCCAGATTCAAGTTAATCTCTTCACAAAGCTTTCTGTCAGATTTGATGCCATACAGGTAGCCGATGATCTGCATGCGAAAAAAGAGTGCCGGGTCGATTGACGTTCGCCCGTTGTCGGTGCAGTAAAATGGAGATGTCAGCTCATAGACGAAATCGAGATCAAGTACAGAATCGATTTTGCGGAGTAGGTGATCTTGCGAGACAAAGTCATCTAGGTTCACGGTATGGAACAGCTCTGGCTGAAACTGTGTACGCCCCTGCATAGATGTCCCCCGTTAATCGACCCTTGGGATATTATCCGAGGCCATACTTTCTACAGTAAGGAAATCGAGGCTTTTTCAACAGCCCGTCTGAACTACAACAGATCATGTGATCTGATGTATGCGTGCATATCTTTCAAGTATCTTGCAATAAACTCATCGTTCTTGTAATGCCTCAGTACCAAGAATTGCTGGTCGTGCTCCTCAACGCATTTTTTTGGGTTCGCTATGATCGTTTCGCCGTTGCGGCCAGTTAATGGTCTGCAAATATGATGAAACTTATCGCTTAGTATTCTCGTAAGTACCCAGCTTATTGGTTGACTACCCGCATATTGATCAATCTCTCGACCGCTAGTAATATTTAAGCCTTGTGTGTAGGTAATCGAATAATCTCCCTGTTTATAAGTCACAGTGCAATCATTGCCAATAGCGCTTGTTGCAAACAACATCAACATAGCAAAAGTAAGCTGAATTTTACTCATCAGAGACTCCTCTTCATCTAATCCTTCATTTCATGTCTAGCGAGATCCTCGCCAATTTGTTGCCACCTTCGTATCAGTTAACCGCTGTTTAACCGCAGTCAGCACTTGCATGCAATCAGGCCAGTCCGTACGGTGACCACCCCGGTGGTTTAGCACTCGGCAGCTTTCGCATCCAGGTTGGCTATCCAACTAAATGTATCCCTCTACAAGTACTTTTTAAAGGTACTCGCCGTCACAGCAACGCTGAGCGCGAACAGCGTCGCGAACGGTAGCACGATGAACGTGGGATGCAGGCTGAACGGCAGCGCGAGGTAGATCACCCAACTTAATACCAGCAAAGGCATCGCAGAACGTTTTGCCCAGTGATAAACAAATGAGCTTTCCCTGCCCCCACCCCAGCGACGTAGATCCCGCTTCACGAAACCGTCGACGAGCGCCACGAGACCGAACAGCGCAAATACCGGCATCGCTAACGTCAGGATAGCCAAGCGCACGGAAAAAACTTGGGTGACCTGCATGGCCGCGATCACACATTCGGCAACGGGTTGGAAAAGAGTGTGGATCCAAAATTTACCACCGCCTTCATCTGGTGCCGTTGGATCTGACATCCAGGAAATCAGATCCACCAGACCCGTGAACTCGAACAATACAGTGTAAGTCTTGTCGGCAACGGTCTTGGCGAACTCGGCCGGACTCGATGTCACGATACTGCGTCGGAAATCCGAATCCAGATAACCGATCTCCGCTTCCAACATGGAACGGCTGTGCTGGAGCCCTTCTTCCGGCCACCAAAAAACCATGCCAACCCACTCGGTCAGTATCGAAAACAGCAGCGCCAGCAACAGCCACTGCACACCCTGAGCCAGGGTCGTCAGCGTTTTCGAGACCAGCCCCTGCCGCACCTCGCGGCGTCTCGGATCGGCCACCGCTTCAGCCATCCTCGTCCTCTTTTCTTTCCGAGGAGGCAGCCGGTGATTCTCTGGATGGACTCACATCAGAAACTGCGTGCCACCAGGTCTCACGCTGACGGTACCACTGGTCGTTGGTGATGTAAGTCCGTTCCATCTCGTTGGCGACCGCGGCCAGGCTCTCCGGCATAACGGGGTCTTTGCTGGCGTCGGGCAACGGCATGCGCAGCTTCCACAGCTGCCCACCCTCGAGCAGTGCAAATGCCTGGCCCTTTGGCAACGCCACCAATTCCGCCGGCGTCAGCATCGGCACCTCGGAGACGCTGATACGGTCTTCGTTGCGTGACTTGAAGTCGACACCTGAGGTCGGGTCTGAAGAGTCATCGACACCGGACACGCTCATAAGGGTAAAGACCTCGACTTTGGGTAACTGATCGGTGAGCATCTCGGCGGTGGCCAGCTCTTTCACCCGCAGCATGAGAAGTGTGTTGAAGTTGCCGGCGACCTGTCCCGCTTTGGCGCGGTTTCCGATCCGTGCCTCGACGTCCGACCAGGTCTGAGTGTAAGCGGTCACCTGGAAGCCCGCACCACCGGCCTTGTTCAGGAGTGGCACGAACTCGTCACCGATCAGCTCCTTGAACTCGTCGGCGTGCAGGGAGATGGTTGGCATCTTGGCCAACCCGCCCGTCGGTGCCGGA
>JAGRGP010000062.1 GCA_020445415.1 Gammaproteobacteria bacterium
TGATGGTGGAGACCCCGGTAAATCTGACGGAACATCAGAAGGCCTTGCTACGCGAATTCGAGCAGACCATGACCGATAGCGGAAGCAAACACAGCCCACAACATTCTTCGTGGATGGACGGAGTAAAAAAATTCTTGGAGGGAATGGGCTTCTAACTGGCGGGGTAGCAGACTCCCAGCAGTTAGGTGCTGCTTCGGTCTAACCCGCGTCCCCAGGGTATTATTCCACAGCTCGCGGGCAAGGATACTTTCAAAGGAAAACGAGATGATAAGAGTCGCGGTGGCGGGTTCAGGCGGGCGCATGGGCAGGACCCTGGTAGAAGCGGTGCAGCGTACCGATGGCCTCCAGCTCGGCGCTGCCACGGAGCATCCCGGCAGTAGCCTGATCGGTAGCGACGCTGGCGAACTGGCGGGACTGGGCAAGTTGGGAGTGAGGGTGACCGATAACCTGGCCGGATCACTGGCAGATTTCGACCTGCTGATTGATTTCACCTCCCCATCGGCCACAGTGGCACATTTGGAGATCTGTCGTGCTCATGGCAAGTCCATGGTGGTTGGCACAACCGGTTTCGATGAGGGGCAAAAAGCCTTATTGCAGCGGGCCGCCGACGAGATTGCCATCGTCAGTGCCCCCAACATGAGCGTTGGCGTGAACCTGTGCCTAAAGCTCCTTGATACGGCTGCCCGAGTGCTCGGCGACGCGGTGGACATCGAGGTAATCGAGGCCCATCATCGGCACAAGGTCGATGCCCCCTCGGGAACGGCGCTTGGGATGGGTGAGGTAGTGGCCAAGGCGCTGGGCCGTGATCTCAAAACCTGTGCGGTTTATGGTAGGCAGGGTGTAACCGGGGAGCGTGAACGCGCCACCATCGGATTCGAAACCATCCGTGCGGGGGACATCGTGGGCGAACACACCGTTATGTTCGCTGCCTTGGGCGAGCGGGTGGAGATTTCCCATAAGGCGTCCAGCCGCATGACGTTTGCCACAGGTGCGGCCCGCGCCGCTCTATGGCTCGAAGGAAAGTCCTCGGGGTTATATGACATGCAGGACGTCTTGGGGTTTAAGTGATTTTTGGCTCGTGCCTCAACACCTCTCGGGGTTGACCGATGTTCCCATGGCCTGTGTACCGTTTCCCGTTGTCCACCACGGGGTTGCTTTTGACCCTATGGTTATTCGCTTGCACTACACCAAGTTCTCCCGACCAGCGCATCAGGGCGTTGATCGCTGCCGGGGAGGCGGCGATTGAAGCCGGGTCGCTGCGGCAGATTGGAGAACTGATTTCTCCCGCTTACCAGGATCCACAGGGGCATGGCCGTCGGGAGCTGATGGCCTTGGTGTCCATGCAGTTAATGCGCCATGCTAACATCCATCTGCTGGTACAGATCGAACATATCGAATTGGAGTATCAACAACGGGCTAAGGTGGTGCTGTTTGCCGCCATGGCCAGCGGACTGGCGGATGTCAGGGATTTGGGGGCACTGCAGGCCGATCTATACCGGTTCGATATACAAGTCGCCGAGGAGGATGGTCGCTGGCTGGTGGTAGGAGCCCAATGGCGGCCCGCCTCCCGAGAGGATTTTAGCGGCTGACAAAGGCCTCTGCGGTTGGTTGGCACGCAAACTGCTCTAGATCCGTTATGCACTCACTGAATCGGACCCACGCGCATGACTAGTCCTCTCAATGCACCGGGAATGGGCAGTTTTACCTCTACCTTGATGGCCATTTCTGAACAAGGATTATCCGCTGAACATCTCAATATAGGCTCCCAAGGTATTGAATTTTCAGAGCTCTTGTCGGCACAGGGGCAGCTGTCCGAGATCCTCGATGAACTTACGGACTTACTGCCCGAGGCAGAGCTAGCCCGTCTCGAAACACTGCTCAGCGGCGGCAATCCATTGCCGCTACCGGCAGGAGCCGGCCTGCCCGCTGCATCTTTGGGGGTGCCGATGTCAGGTGCTGCCCTGCCCATGTTGGATAACCGGATACCTGCCGGGACTCCGTTGCAGGCAGCGGAGGAAAGCGGCGTGGATCCACAGCTTCCCGCTGGGTTACTTCGCCTGTTCGCCGCGACCCGGGAGCCGCAGGCCGGGACTTCCCAGACGGTGGAAGAAATCGTTCAAGCAGGGCACGGGGTGGGCAATTCACCCAACCCCTCCGGCGGGAGTTTTTCATCCATGTTGGCGCCGATCAGCGGGGCCCTATCCGAAACTCACGTAACTCCCCCGACCTTTAATCCGATGTTGGCTTCCGGAAGTGCGGCTGCTGGCCCACTGGCCGAGCCAGGTCTGGTGTTGCGTCCCACAGTGCCCGCCGGGCCCGCGGAGCTGAATCTGCCGCTGGGGGCCGAAGGCTGGGACAAGGCTATGGGAGAACGGATTTTGTGGATGGTGGGCCATTCCGTGCAAGGGGCCACGTTGCGTATCACTCCCCCTCATTTGGGTCCCGTCGATATTCAACTGTCTCTACAGCATGAACAGGCATCGGTAAGTTTCGGGGCTCAGCATGCGCTGGTTAGGGAGGCGCTGGAGGCCGGTATCCCCCGCTTACGGGAGATGTTTCTGGAAAACAACCTGCAGTTAGTCAACGTGGATGTGTCCCAGCGCGACGCAGCGGGACAGCAGCGGTCGGCGTCGGGTGGATACCCCGGCCGGCAGGAGGAGGGGGGAGAGCGTTACCCCGGTAATCATCACGATGACGGTGAGCTCGGGCAGGGGGCGGTGCGACACTTTCAGAGCAATGGGTTATTGGATGATTACGCCTAATGCCCGCTACCTCCAATCCTGATCTCGCGGCTCTCAGCACCTTGGTGGACTCTGGATTTTTGCCACCGGAAGAGTGCACGCCATGCCAATGGCTACCTGAAAGGCGTTATCGATTACCTGTCGGCCGTCCTGCGTAAGTTCACTAGGCGGCGGCAGACCAAGCGATTTCGAGCCTGGTGGATCTGCCACCACCCGCCAACTCCCGAACCGCACCGGTCTATTATCGCGAAGCCTCGGCAGGGGAGACAAACCGGTGGCGGCGGACCGGACGCTCCGAGTATCATAACCTTCACACTCAAAAGGTTAGGGGGCTTTCGATCAGTGCGATTTCTGAAGTTGCTGTTGTTCTTGCTGGTGATGCTGGTTGGTGCCGCGTTCGCGGTGATGAATGCAGAGCAGGTTCACCTGGACTACTATTTTGGTGCCGCAGAGATTCCCCTGTCGGTCATACTGTTGGGTGCGCTATGTGCGGGTGCATTCCTTGGGATCATGGCGAGTCTTAGCGTGCTGGCGGGACTGAAACGGGAAAACGCAGCCCTACGGCGCAAAGCTCAGCTCGCATCTCAAGAAGTGAGTAACTTGCGTGCGCTCCCGATCAAGGAGAACTGAGCAACGCATGCTGGATCTCCTGTGGCTACTCCTACCCCTTGCTGCCGCGTCAGGCTGGTTGGCTGCCCGCCGTAGTCTGCGTCGCACGGAGGTGGCCAACGGAAAATACACCCCCGCTTATTTCAAGGGCCTCAACTATTTGCTCAATGAACAACCTGATAAGGCAATCGACGTCTTTATTCAGATGGCCGAGGTGGATAGTGAGACGGTGGAGACTCATCTGGCCCTTGGTAATCTGTTTCGCCGGCGTGGAGAGGTAGAGCGGGCTATTCGTATCCACCAAAATCTTATTGCCCGGCCAACCTTGAACCGCGACCAGCGGGCCCAAGCGTTACTGGAACTGGGGCAAGACTATATGCGGGCCGGACTGTTTGATCGTGCCGAGAGCTTATTTCGGGAGCTGGATGAAATGAAGCTCTACCGGGAATCCGCGTTGCAGAATCTTCTGGTTATCTACCAACAGGAGAAGGACTGGGAAAAGTCGTTGGAGGTCGCTGACAGGTTAGAGCAGTTGACCGGGCAATCCTTAAGTCTGGAGCGGGCACATTTTTATTGTGAGCTGGCCGAGGAGGCAAGCTCTTGTCAAGATGTCGCCGTGGCCCAGGAGGCGCTCAAGAAGGCACTGCATTGCGACCCACGCTGTGTTCGGGCAACACTGCTGCAGGCCAGGATGGCAATATCTCGGGGAGAGTTCCCGGACGCGGTAGTAACCTTGAAACGGGTGGAGCACCAGGATTTAGCCTATCTGTCCGAGACCCTTCCCATGCTGCGCGCCTGCTACCAGCAACTGGGGGACGGCAGCGCGCTGGCGGCCCACCTTGACCAGATGCTCCGACACGATCAAGGGATAAAGGTGGCGCTGGTGTTGGCCGATCTCGTTGAATCCGAGCAGGGCAGCAAGGTCGCCATGGAGTTTCTCGCCGATCATTTGCAAAAGCACCCCGACATCGAAGGCATCGACCGACTGGTAAAACTCAGCGCTAAAGGGGTAGATGGCGCGGCTTCGGAGACCCTGGGAATTCTTGGACAGCTCACCGGCAAGCTGCTTGCTACCCGGTCAGGTTACCAGTGCAGCCGCTGCGGGTTTCGAGCCAAGACACTGCACTGGAAATGTCCGGGTTGTAAGTCTTGGAGCAGTATCAAGCCTCGCCAGGGCCTGGCCGACGATCAATCGGCGCACCAGGGTATTGGGATAATATAATATCCATAATATTCAATAAAATATGTCTTATTATGAAGAAAATAAATAAAGATCCGAGGATTATTGTCGCAGTGGACTTTCCATCCTCTGGAGCGGCCCTGAAGTTGGTTTCGGCGTTGGATCCGGAGCTGTGCCGCTTGAAAGTGGGAAAAGAGATGTTCACCCGCTTGGGGCCGGCATTCATCAAACAGCTCAGGGAACGTGATTTCGAGATATTTCTCGATCTCAAGTTTCATGATATTCCCAATACGGTGGCGGCGGCCTGTGATGCGGCGGCGGATCTCGGGGTGTGGATGATCAACCTCCATGCCTCGGGGGGGAGACGAATGATGGAGGCCGCCCGGGAGCGCCTTGAACGGCACGCCAGGGCGCCGTTGCTGGTCGCTGTTACCATTCTTACCAGTTTGGACCGTCAGGATATCGCCGAGGTGGGATATGCCGGTGAACCGGTGGATAATGTGCTGCGATTGGCTAGGTTGACGGCTGATGCCGGCCTGGATGGGATCGTCTGCTCGCCTCAAGAGGCGGCGCCGGTGCGGGCCCAAGTGCCCAGGGAGTTTTTGTTGGTTACCCCAGGTGTACGTCCGGGAAGCACGGCGGTTGATGATCAGCGGCGAGTGATGACGCCGCGTGATGCGCTGGTTGCGGGCGCCGACTTTCTGGTGATCGGCCGGCCGATTACCGCTTCCCCTGACCCCCTCGCCAGTCTGCGGGCGATCTTGGAGGAGGTCGCGGATTGAAGGCGCAGACGGGCGATCGAGTACTGGGAATTGACAGGTAGGGGTGATTGGGCATAGTCTCCAACCAATCCCCAGGAAGGGGATTCGGTTATCTCATTGGAGAGACGGCCGGTCTTCATTAATCGAAATGTGGAGAATACACCATGGAAAGGTACACAAGGATGTTGTTCGCTATTCTGCTTTTGATGTCGGTGACAGCGGTTACTGCCTCACCGGTCGACATCAACACCGCCGATGCCCAGACACTAGCAGACAATCTGTCAGGTATCGGTATCTCCAAGGCAAACGCCATTGTCGCCTACCGTGACCGGAACGGCCCCTTCCAGGCGGCCGATGAGCTGATTCGGGTCAAGGGTGTGGGAGAGAAGATCCTCGAGTTGAACAGGGATTCGATTACCATCGGTACACTGCCGGTGCAATGACCGTGCATTAGTGGCGTGGACGGGCGCTGCATGCGCCCGTCTCGCGGTTGATCGGGTAACCTGCCCGGCAGTGTGGCGGCCGTTGTGAAATCTGATACCTTACTCTCTGGCGGTGGTGGGTTTGTTGGCGTCTGCTGGAAACGCTATTGCCAACACATCGGACTGTCAGCCTTACAAAGGAGGCTCGAGGCGTGCAAGGTATCTTCATCAGTTACCGGAGGGAGGACTCGGCGGGTTACGCTGGGCGCCTTTACGACCGGCTCGCTGGGCATTTTGGTTCCGAGAATGTCTTCATGGATGTGGAGGGTATCGAACCAGGCGTGGACTTTGTGCACGCGATCGAAAAGGCGGTGACCACGTGCCGGGTGCTTATCGTGTTGATTGGCGATCGGTGGCTGAGCCTCGCGGATGGCAGTGGACGGCGGCGTCTTGACGATCCCAACGATTTCATCCGTATCGAAACCAGTACCGCATTGCGCCGGAATATAAGGGTGGTGCCCGTGCTGTTGGAGGGTACCTCCATGCCTCGAATTGATGAGCTGCCGGACGATCTAGAGGGGTTGAGTCGCCGGCAGGCGATTACCGTCAGCCATAAACAGTGGGAGGTAACCACCGGCGAGCTCATCGTGGCTTTGGACCGGATCTTTGCCCAGTCTTCGGCGGCAAGGGGAGGCGCGCAGAAGCCGGCCAATGTCTCGGGCGAAAACGGGCAGAGCGCCGCGCTACAGGGCGCCGGCAGATGGCGTAGCGGATTGTGGGTTGGAGGGACATTGGTGATTGGCGTCCTGGCTGCAGCAGGGGGCCTGTGGTCACCCTGGCGCGATGCGCAAGCACCAGTGGAAACCGCCAACCCTCACCTGGAAGGTTCTTCTCATACCGAAATAGGTATGCCGGAAGCCCCCGACCCAACCTCCCGCGGGCAATTGCAGCGAGCGCCGTCTCCGAGCAGAGAAAAGCCCTTGGATCCGCTCCGCGAGCCGGCCGACTCCGGGTCTGGTGACATGGCTGAAACGGTGCCTTTGCAAGTGCCGAAGTCTCAGCAGCAGGGTTCGGTTCCCGAAACTACCGATTCCAGGGGCTCCGAGCAGAGTGGAGACGCTTTGCGTGGTCCGAAGGAGCTTTCGGGCTCGGTTAAGGTCTCTGTCTCGCCGCCGGTGGCAGCATCTGATCAAGCCACTCCAGCCACCCAGAAACCGCGAGTAAGCTCGCCGGTCGTGACCACGCGGAGCCTACCGGAGGCATCCAAGTCAGCGGCTTTGTCTACCGGACTCGGCGCTAACCGGGCCGCTGTGCCAGAGCGCCCGTTAACGGCCGTCAATAAATCACCGACCGAATTATCCCCGGTCGCGAATCTACCCCAAGAAAACTCCAAATCGGAGGCTCAGGTGGCCCGTCCTCCGTCCGCCTCCCGATTGCCGGTGCCCGGTGATCGCTGGTCTTACCGGGTTCGGGGAATATGGTCCAATACTCCGGAATGGACCATGGAGATCTCGGTCCACTCGGTGGAGGCTGACCGCGTTAATGAAAGCATCTCCCGCTCTAGCGCCGGCTCGGCCAAGGGTTCCAAACGGAGGCGCATCGTTGGCGGAGCGGTCCAGTTGGTGGATGGATCCTATGCAGGGAGGGAATTCAGTCCTTATCTCGGAGCCTTCGAGGCGCTACAGGTAGGTGAGGAATGGGAGAAGATTACCATGGCGACCGCTGCGGGTGACTGGTCCGGTTGGTACAGTCAGGGAGAAGTGGGAGACTGGGAGCAGGTGAGTGTGCCGGCGGGCAGTTTCCGGGCCTTGAGGGTTCAGGTGCAATGTGCCAGGTCAGCTTCGGGTAGCAGTTCGGAGCGGGATCGTGAACCGGTGCGCATCTACTTTGAGGTTTGGTTTGCCCCTGAGATCAAGCGTTATTTGAAGATGACCCGCAAGGTACTGGCCGCATCCGGCCAGACTCTTGACCGGGATACCTTTGAGCTGACGAGCTTCCAGCAGGATTAGGCAACGACGGCGACGAACGGTCCATCGGGAGGCAAAGAGGGCCCTCACCTCCGGACTCGTCTGGTGAGCTCCTGATCCGGCTAGTATTGAGAAATGTTGAAGCATTATCAAAGCAACCGCTTGGAATACCTGGCCGATTTGTTGGGCGAATTGACCCGTATCCCATTGGGAGATCCCCTGGCGGCAGAGCTGATTGTGGTGCCACACCCCGGGATGGGCCGTTGGCTCTCGCTACGCCTGGCGGAATCTGCCGGGATCTGCGCCAATATCCGGTTTCCCCTTCCCGCGGGCTTTATTTGGGAGCTGCTGCATCAGTTGCTAGGATTACCGCCGTCCGAGGATCGGTTCTCTCCCGGCACCATGCAATGGGTTCTTTACGACTTGCTGAGCACGCTCCCGGATGAGCCGCAGTTTCAAGCGGTTCAAGGTTACCTCGGCGGTCCCGGAGGAGCGAAGTGCTACGAGTTATCCCGCCAGCTATCGCGTTGTTTCGATCAGTATCTGGTTTATCGGCCGGATTGGATAAGGCGTTGGCAGCGAGGTGACCCTGCGGTCGACGGCGACCAGTGGCAGAGCGAGCTTTGGCGTTGCCTGAATCAGAGACTCGGAGGCCGGCACTGGGTCGATCTGCAACGCCTTGCCATAGCGGCGCTCGACCGCGACGCTACCCCCGGCGGACTGCCCGAAAGAGTTTCATTGTTCGGGGTTCATACCCTGTCTCCCGGGTATCTCCAGTTGCTGGAGCGGCTTGCCCGCTGGACCGACGTGCACGTTTACCGGTTGAATCCCTGCAAGCTGGATTGGACCGGGATCCTTGACCCATCAACGACGACGCTCCGGGAACTGGGAGCCGATGGTGAGCCTCAGTATTGGGAAACCGGCAATCCGCTGCTGGCCTCCTGGGGAGGGCAAGGCCGGGATTTCTATCGCGCGCTGCTGGCGACCGATGGGACGCCCATCGATATCTTCGATGAGTCTCGGGGAGGCAGTATGCTCCATCAAGTCCAGGATGACATACTTAATCTTCGTGACGGCACTGCGGGTCCCCGTCGGATTTTGGCACCTGACGACACTTCAATTCGGGTACACAGCTGTCATACGCCGATGCGGGAGGTAGAGGTGTTGCGCGACCAGTTGCTCGATCTGCTGGACCAGAATCCAGGCTGGCAAGCGGACGATATCCTAGTGATGATTCCCGATCTGGATCAGTATGCTCCCTATGTCGAAGCGGTATTTGGTGCGGCACCCGTGTCTCAGCGAATACCATTCAGTATCGCCGATCGGTCGGTCTTGGCGGAGAACCCCTTGATCGGTGCCTTTTTGAGGATGCTCGAAATCCCGGCGGGGCGGTATCAGAGCGACGAGTTGCTTGCGCTGCTCGAGGTGCCCGCGATTCACCGCCGGTTTCGAATCGCCAGCGGGGATTTGCCTGTGATTAGGCGCTGGATTCGGGAATGTGGTATCCGTTGGGGCAGGGACGGAGCCCACAAACGGGATCTGGGCATGCCGGAAGAGGCGCTCAACAGTTGGCAGTCGGGACTCGACCGGATGCTGTTAGGTTATGCGCTGCCCGGTGGTGAGGAGCGGCTGTTCCAGGGGATTCTGCCCTATGACGAGATAGAGGGGAGCGGCGCCCAGGTGCTCGGTGGTTTAAGCGCCTTTATCCAGGCGTTGTTCGAGTTGACCGAACTACTGGGCGGTCATCACCCCATGGCAGATTGGGGACGGCGGCTGGGGATCTTACTGGGACGGTTTTTCGATCCCATGCCGGAAGACGCTGTGGCGCTTCAGCAGTTGCGCGGTGTTATCTCGGAATTGGTGGCGAACGTGGATCGGGCCGCTCTTCGGGCCTCCGTGGATCTGGAGATTGTTCGCCGGCATCTTTCGTTAGCGTTGGATGCCACCCCGGCGGGAGGGGGATTTCTGGGATCTGGGGTAACTTTTTGCGCACTTACGCCGATGCGTAGTCTGCCGTTCGAAGTAATCTGCCTGCTGGGGATGAACAATGGCAGTTTCCCCCGCGACCCCCATCCACCCGGGTTTGATCTGATGGCCGGCAATTACCGTCCCGGTGACCGGCCGCGGCGAATCGATGACCGGTATCTGTTTCTAGAGACCCTGATCTCTGCCCGCAGTTGCCTGTATATCAGTTTCACGGGCCAAGATGTGCGTGACAATACCTCACTTCCACCTTCGGTATTTGTCAGTGAACTCATCGACTACCTGGGCAACGGCTTTGTCACAGAGTCGGGAAGCTGGCCCCAAGACCGTTATCCTGTCAATCACCCGCTGCAGCCTTTCGGTCCCCGCTACTTTCAGCCGGGAAGCGATCTCTTCAGCTACGCGTCGGAAATGCTCCCGGCCGCCCGCGCCAGTCTTTCCCCTGCGGTTCCCGATCAGAATTTGCTAACTCAGCCGCTCCCATCCCCCAGTGATGAATGGCGGCAGTTGGAATTGGACCAACTCGTCTACTTTTTTTCCAACCCCACCCGGTATCTGCTCAAGACCCGGCTCGGCATGGAGATAGATCGCGCGGGGGATGTCTTGGAAACCCGGGATCCTTTTGAGTTTGGCTGGTTCCAGCGGGAGAGCCTAGGTAAACGTCTCTTGGAGGCCGAGTTACCGATGCCGGGTCTGGGTGCCCACGACATATTTTCCATCGAGCGGGCGGCCGGCCGATTACCTCACGGGCAGGTTGGCCGGCAGCGTTTTCGAGAGTTGTTCAGACAGGCCAGGGAAATGGGGCCCATGATCAGGCAGTCGATTCCCAAGGCATCTCTGGAAAAACTACCGGTGGACGTGTCCCTAGGAGAATTCAGGCTGACCGGCACGCTGTTGATGGGAGAGAAGGGGATATGGGGATTCAGCTTCCAATCGTTGCCCGATTCTCGCCTTATCGGGCTGTGGATTCGGCATCTGGTTTTGAATCTCGTGGTTGCCGATGACCGGATGGCGCAGACCACCTGGGTGGAGAATGGGCGACAGTGGCGTTTTCCGCCACTACCCTCGGCACAAGCGTTACTGAATGACTTGCTGGTTCTGTACTGGAACGGATTACACGAGCCACTTCACTTCTTTCCCCGTAGTTCGGCGGAGTATGCGAGGTGCCTGCACCAAGGCAGGGACGCGGATGGTTGTCTTGCCAAGGCCAGGGCAGTGTGGTTTGGGGGCTATTCTATCGGGTCGGAATATGGAAACGATCCATACTACCGGTTGGCGTTTCCTCGGGGAGAGGTGTTGGATGTTGCCTTTCAGACCTTGAGCCGTCGGGTATTTGAGCCGTTGCTTAATGTCAGTGAAGAAGACTAGCGTGTGCCCTATGGGGCTTTTCGAAACACCTCTCGAAGGGCTCAACCTGGTTGAAGCGAGCGCGGGAACCGGTAAAACCTACACCATCTCCGGGCTTTACTTGCGTCTGGTGGTGGAACTCGGCCTGAGTGTGGATAAGATTCTGGTGGTGACCTACACCAAGGCCGCCACCGCAGAACTCAGGGAACGCATACGGCGGTTACTGGTAGATGCTAATTCTGCCCTCGAGAACGGTTCCACTACCGAAAAAATCGGCTCAGAGCTGATTCGTCGCTGCGCGGACAGACGCTTGGCTTGCCGCCGGTTGCAGCTTGCGATCTTAGATTTCGACCGCGCCAATATCTCCACCATCCATGGATTCTGCCAGCGCATGCTGGCCGACCATGCCTTCGAGAGTGGAGCCCCTTTTGATACCGAGATACTCGCCGATCAGCGGCGATTGGTGCAGGAGGTGGTGGACGATTTCTGGCGCTTGCGGGTGCAAGATCTTGCACCGGGATTGATCGATTACCTGTTGGTCAAAGGATTTAGCCCCGACGGGCTGGCGAGCGTGCTGCAGGGCCGGTTGGGCAGGATCTACCTTGAACGGCGAGGCCGGATTTGCCCACGGGAAATGGCCAGCCTCGAAGAAGTGTTCCATGAATGCTTCGTTCAAACCAGGGATTGTTGGAGATGTGACAGGGAGGCCATCGGCCGGTTACTGATCGAGAGCGACGGGCTGCACCGCGGGCGTTATCCCAAGGGCTCGATCGGGACGTGGATGCAGGCCATGGACAGCTATCTGGGCGACGAACCAGGCCCATGGTTCGAACAGTTTGAAAAGTTTTGCAGCACGATTCTTGCCGCCGGAGTCAAACGGGGTGGCGAGCCGCCGCTGCATCGGTTTTTCGACCATTGTGATCGGCTGAAGGAATCCCGAACCCAATTGCTGCAGGCTTATGACCAGGCCCGGGTGGCGCTCCTTGATGAGTTATTCGCCTATACTGGCCCGGAACTCTCACGGCGTAAAAACGATCGGGGAATTCAATCTTACGACGATATGCTGGTCGATCTCCATCAGGCCCTTGCCCAGGATCGGGAAGGTGCGCTCGCCGAAAAGATTCGTAACAGTTGCCGGGCCGCCCTGATCGATGAGTTCCAGGATACCGACCCACTGCAGTATGAAATCTTCCATGCGGTTTTTGGCGATGGCCGGCAACCCGTGTTCCTGGTGGGAGACCCCAAGCAGGCCATCTACAGCTTCCGGGGCGCCGATCTCTTCGCCTATCTCCGGGCGGGCCAGAATATCGAGAATCGCTACGAGTTGACGGTCAATTGGCGCTCGACAACCCAGCTTGTTAGCGCCATAAATATCGTATTTAAACAATTTGATAGCCCATTTTATTACAGTGATATCAAATATTCTGAGGTAAGGGTCGCAGATAAACCGCAAGAGCCGTTAAACATAGCCGGGGAGGATTCCTCGGGGTTGTGCCTGGAATTTCTCTCCGGTCCCTTGACTAAAGAGCAAGCCATGGAGCTGTCGTCGGCTGCGTGCGCAGCAGAAATTGCCCGCCTGCTCGCGTTGGGTGCCAATGGGGTTGCCGGCATTGGCACACGGCCATTGTCTGCGGGCGATATAGCGGTGCTGGTTCGTAGTCACATCCAGGGGGACCGGGTCCGACAAGCGCTGGAGGCCCACGGCATCCACAGTGTTCAACATTCTCAAGTAGACGTATTTTCGACGGCAAGCGCCGCCAGTTTGGAGCTGGTCTTGCGGGCGATCGCCGAGCCGGGAAGGGAGGGGCTGGTACTCACCGCGTTGGCGACGGACATCATTGGCTGCTCGGGCGAGCAGATACGGCAGACTACCGAACGGGAAGGGGAGCTGGAAGCAATTCTCGATGGCTTTCGTAACTATCGGCAATTGTGGCTGGAGCACGGTTTCATGCGTATGTTCCGTTGGTTGCTTTGGGAGCGGGGAGTAGCGGAGCGGTTGCTGGGTCGGGAGCAAGGGGAAAGGCGTTTGACAGACCTGTTACATGTTGCCGAATTGCTCCATCAACAGGAGCGGTCCGGACGTTATGGGGTGGATCTGCTGGTAAGTTGGCTCACGGCCCGACGGCAGACACTGTCGGTAGAAGACGAATCTGCCCAGCTTCGCCTGGAGAGCGATGAACGCTTGGTGCAGATTGTCACCGTCCACAAGAGCAAGGGATTGCAGTACCCGGTCGTGTTCTATCCCTTCGGATGGGACGCTAGCCTGAGATCAATCGGCGCTGGGCAACCCTACGAGTTTCATGACCCTGAGAAGGACAACCAAGCGGTGCTGGAATTGGGGTCGGAGCGCTGGGAGCAGGATCGGGTTTATGCTGGGCGGGAGGCCTTGGCAGAGAGTATTCGGCTACTGTACGTGGCCCTGACCCGGGCGCAGCAGCGCTGTTATCTCTATTGGGGAGACGTCAATGGCGCCAGCGGATCGGCTCTCGCTTGGTTGCTATTCGGGTCGAAGGATGTTGGGGATCAGGGAGCGGCCGCGACCATGAAGCAGTCGTTTCGCTCACTGGGAAGTCAGGGGCTTTACGAGCGTCTGCGCTTGCTGGCAGATTCTTCCGCGGGTGCCATCTCGTTAGGCCATTGTCAGTTGCCGTCCGAGATCGTCTCCCTGGCCAAACCTGGACCGGACGGGGCAGTGCTCGGGGCGCGTCATCCCGCTCGAGGCTTGCAGCGGGCCCGGCGCGTCACCAGTTTTTCTGCGCTTGCTTCCGGCCGAGGCGGCGTTGAACTGCCCGACCATGATGGCGGTATTTCCCAAGAGTGGCCGGAGCCGCTTCACCCCAGTGCGCGGGATATCTTCGGTTTTCCACGAGGAGCCGTTTCCGGCAGCTGCGTGCATGCCATATTCGAGCAGCTGGATTTTAGCACCTGCGAACGGACGGCTTTGGAATCACTGGTGACAACGGAGTTGACAGCATTCGGAATCGATACCCTGTGGACGTCCGTGGTTTCCGATATGGTGGAAAAGGTACTTTCTACCCCTTTACAGCCGGGTCAGAAAGATTTCTGTTTAAAACGGTTGCCCCGGGACCGCTGTCTTGTGGAGATGGGTTTTATTTATCCACTGTCCGCATTGGACGGGACCGGGTTGGCCAGCTTGCTCACCGCCCAGGGATTTGCCGGGGATCACTGCCTTGAGCAGGCTCTGGGCCAGTTGTCCTTTTCCAAGATTGAGGGGTATATGAAGGGCTTTATTGATTTGGTGTTCGAGATGGATGGCAGGTTCTACCTGGCAGACTACAAGTCCAATTGGCTGGGAGTGCGGATTGAGGATTACGCTCAACAGCGGTTAACCGAAGCCATGGCGGCAGAGCACTACTATCTTCAGTACCTGTTTTATGCGTTGGCGGTGCACCGCTATTTAAGAAGGCGGATAAGCGATTACACATACGACCGGCATTTCGGGGCAGTCTATTATCTATTCGTCAGAGGCATGTCTCCGGAGTTGGGCCCAGACTTTGGTGTGTACCGAACACGGCCCAGTAAAACACTCATTGAAGCAATGGATAACTATATTGGCCAAGGGGATGGCGTACAACGTTGACTGCCCCTCCGGACATCCTAGCCTTGCGGGATCAGGGATTAGTTGGTGAACTCGATTATCATTTTGCGAATGTACTTTGCCGAATCTCCGCCAAGCCGTCCCCGGAGCTGGCGCTGGCCGCGGCGCTGACTAGCAAGGCTACCGCTGAAGGCCACATATGTCTCGATTTGGCTCAGATTGCGGGCAGCGCCTTGGGGGCGTCGGGACTGATATTGGCGCCTCGATGGGAAAACTGGGTCCGGCAGTTGCGTGCTTCCGGCTTGGTTGGAGGGCCCGGGGAGTTTTTTCCTCTGGTGCTCGATTGCCAAGGCCGTCTTTATCTTCACCGTTATTGGGCCTACCAGGACCAAGTGGCGCGGGAACTGCGCCGCCGGGGGCTGCAGGTCATGGACGGGGTTGACCGGAAGCGCCTGGGGAATGGGTTAGACAAGCTGTTCCCCCAAGCTGCGAAGACCGGTGTCGATTGGCAGAAGATCGCTGCTGCGACCGCCATACTGAGAAATCTCACGATAATCTCCGGTGGACCGGGTACCGGCAAGACCCGGACCGTGGCGCGGGTCTTGGCGTTGCTGCGTCAGCAGACTGGAGATGCTCCATATCAAATCATACTGTCAGCTCCCACCGGGAAGGCGGCGGCCCGGTTGGAGGATTCCTTCCAACGCGCTTGCCAAGCGCTGAATCTGGATGGAAGTGCCATACTTGGCGGGACGGGAAGAGCGACCACTATTCACCGGTTGCTGGGAGCGCGGCCGGGCTCGGCGAGTTTCCGCCACCATCGGGATAATCCGTTGCCGGTGGATGTTCTGGTGATAGACGAAACATCGATGGTGGATGTGGCTCTGATGTCGAAGGTACTGGATGCCCTGCCTAGCCGCAGCCGGTTGCTATTATTGGGCGATCACAACCAATTGGCCTCGGTGGAAGCCGGGGCGGTGCTGGGAGATATCTGCGCCGGTGCGACGGGATTTACCGGCGGATTTGCCGAAGACCTGAGCACTCTACTGGGCAGCCAGATACCCAGTTCTCCAGCACCCCGATCGGATTTGACGAACGCGGTGGTAATGCTAAGGCACAGTTACCGCTTTGGTGCTGACAGCGGTATCGACAAAGTGGCGAAATTGGCCAACAAGGGCGATGTGGCTGGCTGCCTGGCGCAGTTAAGGTCCCCGAGTTCGCATGACGTCCAGTGGTTTGAAAGGGAAGATGATCCGTTATCCTTGGCGATCTCGGGATACCGTGCTTATGCAGAGGCGGTGGCATCCGCGGCTTCCCCCGGTGAAGTGTTCCGGGCGTTCGATGAGTTTCGGGTACTCACAACCCATCGGCAGGGTCGTCGTGGCGCGGATGGAATGAACCAGGCAATTGGGGAGCGGCTGTCATCTCAAGGGCTGCTGGATTGTCGCCATCGTTGGTTTCTTGGCCGGCCGGTCATGATCCACAGAAATGACTACAATTTGCATCTATACAATGGTGATATCGGTATTGTGCTGGTGGACGACCAGGGCCGTGAGCGTGTCTGCTTTCCGGGTCTCAATGGCGGGTTCCGCTGGTTTTCCCCCGCTAGGATTCCGGAACAGAGTACCGCGTTCGCAATGACGGTTCACAAGAGTCAGGGTTCGGAATTCGACCGGGTATTGCTGGTGTTGCCGGATCAAGATTCACCCCTGCTTAGTAGGGAGCTGGTTTACACGGCCATTACCCGGGCCCGGTCCTCGGTGCAGATCAGTGGGATTGAGGAGGTGCTGGCGCTCGCGATTCAACGTCGTTTGGCCCGCTCATCGGGTTTGCGTGACGCCCTTTGGGGAGACACCTGAGTTTGCAATGAGTCTGAAGAGAGCGGAGATGGCACCGCCGTGTTGTGAACTTCTGGAGTATAATCAGGCTCTTTCCATCTGTGGGTCGCCGTCTCCATGAAATACGCCATTATTCCAGTCACCCCGTTCGAACAGAATTGCAGTCTGATTTGGTGCGAGGAAACACATCAGGCAGCTGTCGTGGATCCCGGTGGAGATCTCGACAGGATACTGGAGGCGGCCGATACCAGGAATTTAGAGCTAAAAAAGATACTGGTTACTCATGCCCATATCGATCATGCCGGTGGCGTGGGGGAGCTTGCCAGGACCCGGGGACTCACCATCGAGGGGCCTCACCAAGAGGATCTGTTCTGGATAACGGGGATGTCGGAACAGGGCAGGATGTTCGGTTTTTCCGGGGCGGAGATTTTTGAGCCGGACCGCTGGTTAGAGCAGGGAGACCAGGTGAGCGTTGGCAACCAGGTGCTTGACGTTCATCACTGTCCTGGGCATACGCCGGGCCATGTGGTCTTTTTTCATCCGGTCGACAAGTTGGCGATCGTGGGTGATGTCCTGTTTCGGGGTTCGATCGGTAGAACGGATTTTCCACGAGGCAACTATGACACCTTGATACGGTCGATCAGGGAGCATCTCCTTCCCCTGGGCGACGATGTGGCATTCATCGCCGGACATGGTCCCATGTCTACCATTGGTCTGGAGCGCCGTACCAATCCGTTCTTGAACTGATATGCATTTGGGTGGGACGGGTATAAAAAAAAGCGGCACCCTAAGGTGCCGCTAGAGAGCTATTCCAAGTTCGGCTTAGCTGCCTTTGCGCCGACTAACCCAACCTAAGGCCAAACCGCCAAGCGCGATCAACAATAGGGGCGCAGGTTCCGGAATTCCGGGGCCAGGACCAGGACCGGAAGAAACCGCCTGTCGGAAGAACGCCGAAAGGTGAGAGGTCCCATTATCCGCATTACCCGGTTTGTTGGTTACCTTGATCTCGATACTGCCGGTCCCGCTGGTGGGATCCGCCAATAACTCGAGGTCTTCGAACAAGTAAAATACATCACCATTGGCGCCCTTCCACTGCAGGGCAAGATCCACCATGGCCGGTAGGTTGGGGGCAGCGGCACCGTTGGCGTCGCTCCAGCTGATCTTGAAATTAGAAACTTTATTCAAGCCAGAACCGGTATCGCTTAGCGTCTCGATGGAGTAAGACAATCCACCGAAGGTACCGCTAGCTTCAGGGTCGAGCCCACCGCCGATGTCGTCTTTGATACCCCCCAGGAAGTCATCCCAGCGCAGATTGTTAAGGTAAGTAAGGTTATTGGCCAGGCTTGAGTTGCCGGTATCCACCACACCGTAGCAGTCCACCGGGCTGTAGGTGGTAGCGTCAATCGTAATCGTGGCATCGGTCAGGGCCAGGCCGTCGGTTTGAACCGGAGCAGGCGGTAGGCAATATCCGGGCACGGCTTGAGCGGTACCGGTTGCAAACACGCCGGCAAGCGCCAGCAGCAGCGTGCCTGTCAAGATCGGCTTATTATTGATTTTTGCGTCCTTAAACATCGTTCTACCTCTAAATGCGGTTATTTTGGTATCAGTTTGCTCGGTATTCAAGCAATGATCATGCCAGCATTCGATGTGTTAAGGGTTGGGTAATTTAGCCGGGCACAGTCGTTATGTGATCGTGCCTCTCTGGAATGAACAAAACATATTGTTATTTATAGAAAAATTAATCGGATATTAAGTGGCTCTAAGGGCAAGCCCGAGTTATCCAGTGGTCCGGATATACTACTTGCTGTGGGCTAAGGGTGACGGGTTAGCCAAAGAAATATATTCAAATCCAGGGCTACTGTTAAATCCTCTTAACAGTCCTGGGTTATTTGTTCAGTTGCAGTTAACCGAAGGAATCAACCGGGCGAGATTTGAGCTTTGCGTAACAATGATATTTGTTGTAATTACAAAGAGTAATCTGCTATTCCTTGCTTAAGAATTAATTTATTGACATTTACCAGTCAATATCGATGGTATTGGTCACGGTTTTTTGGCCGTGAAAAGAAAATAGTTATAACCTATTGAAAATATGAATATTTATTCGATCTATATCGGCTGTAAATTATGTTGACAGTTCGTTCCTCGAATATTCCGGTAGCCTGACTCCGGTCACTTGTCGAATCATTGCCGGGGGTAACCTGCAAAGGGATCGAAGGGCGTGCTGGGATGCCCTCATTCAGACAGCCGGATTTCAGCGCTAAGGGTCAGCGAATTAACGATCTGTGCTCATTTCGAAAGCGGACAGAAAAGAGATAGCATTGCTGATAGGTTATTGACATGATCGGAAACGGAGTTGTCCAACATAGCTTAGATTGAGAGAGGAGACGATAAATGAAAATAAACCGACTAGCGGAAGCCTATTGGCTGCCGGGATTGATCTTCTGTCTGTTAGCCCTTGCAGGCCAGTGGGCGGTTGCCGGATCCGTCGACGAGCCGGCTCATAAACTGGTAATCCAGGTAAGCACCGATGACCAGAAAACTCAAGCCATCGCCTTGAATAATGCGGTGAATCTGCAAAAAATGTATGGCCTGGATAATATCGCCATCGAGATTGTTGCCTACGGCCCGGGGTTGAGTCTACTGACGGTGGATTCCAGCCAAGCCCCGCGGGTTGCTAGCCTGTCATTTCAAGATGTAACTTTCAGTGCATGCGGTAATACCATGGAAAAAATAAAAAAAGACACAGGAAAGTTGCCTGTACTGATTGAGGGCGTAGGCATAGTGCCGGCCGGCGTGAGCCGTATCCTGGAGCTGCAGGAACTAGGGTACGCGTACATCAGGCCGTGATCTCCATGATGTGCGCAGAGGTCCGTAAGGATCTACTTGGGGTGGGCGTGCTGGCGCGTTTGTCGGCGAGAGCGGGAGTCCAAGGTAAATAGTAGAAGGCCAGTCCAGATAAGCGCGAATGTGTATAGGTGAGCCCGGGTAAAGGGCTCACCGAAGGCATATACGGCCAATAGGAATTGGCAGGTTGGATTTATATACATCAGCATGCCCACCGTACCCAGCCGCAGTCTGCGGGTCGCCGAGGCGAACAGCACTAAAGGTAGAGCGGTTACCCAGGCGGAGCAGGCCAGCAGCACATCCAATTCCCAACCTGATGTTCCGAAAACCAGGGTTCCGCGGTGATTAAGATAGAGGAGATAACAGAGTGCAGCTGGTGAGAGCAGCAGGCACTCCATGGTGAGACCGATCAGCGGGCCGGTAGGGATTTTTTTTCGTACCAATCCGTAAAGCGAGAACGAAGTGGCGAGTAGCAAGGCAATCCAGGGCAGTTGCTGTTGGGCGAGTAGTAGGATGGCGACACCACCCACCACTAATACCACTGCTGTAAGTTGGTTGCGGTTTAGGTACTCGCCGAGAAACAAGCGTGCCAGCAGTACCGTTACGATGGGAAATATAAAATACCCGATGCTGGCCTCCAGGGCCCGCTCGTTGTTCACCGCCCAGATGAAACCCAGCCAATTGCTCGAAACCAGCAGTGAGCTGGCCAGCAAGGTCAGCATTTCCCGCCACTCGAAAAATATCCTTCCCAACGCCCCTATCTGCCCTCTCACCCAGACCAAGACCAGACATAGCAGGAGCGACCAGACTACCCGGTGGGCAAGAATCTCCAAGGCTGGAGCACTGCCGATTGCTCGGTAAAAGAGTGGCGAAAACCCCCAGATGAAATAGGCACCCAATGCCGCCAGCACCCCGTCCCGGGTGTTTTTCAAATGAGAATCAGACATGGGCCGGAGTGAGGTTTACCTGGCGGTGATCGCGAGTTTCTTATCATACCCCAGCCGCCACTGTTTTGATGCCTACTCGAGGAAGCGCAGGTCGACATACCGCAATCGGCCTTGGGGCGTGTGCTCCAGGAATCAAGAGCCTACGAATGCGCTTCAGATTTGCGTCAAGGAAGCCGATACAACGCTGTAGGGTTTTGATTTGAGGCCGGATTAAACAGCGGAATACGAGAATGGAGTCGGTCAATTTCAGGCGTCATGAGATTGAAAGCAAATCGTTTTTGGTAGTGGACGATTTTGGTGACATGCGCAGTATGATCAAGGGAATGCTGGCAACGATTGGCGTTACCGACATTGATCTCGCGGCCAATGGCGCCGATGCTGTAACGGCGATGGAGAAACGCCGCTATGACATCGTGCTGTGCGACTATAATCTCGGCGCCGGGAAAAACGGCCAGCAGGTGTTGGAAGAGGCGAGGCATCGGGAACTCATCGGACTGGGATCGATGTTTATCATGGTCACGGCCGAGAACACTCGGGAAATCGTGATGAGTGCCGTCGAGTACGAACCCGACGCCTATCTCACCAAGCCCTTTACCAAGGATCTGTTACGGTCGCGTTTGGTTAGGTTGGCTGGTAAGCAGAAGGATCTCGAGGACGTGGAGCACGCGGTTCGTTCAAAGGAGTTCGAGAAGGCGGTGGAGCTGCTGGACGAAAAGCTTGCCGTGCAGACCCGAAACCTTGGTGAGCTCACCAAACTGAAAGCGGAATTTTGTTTACGGGCCGGTAGTCATGACAAGGCCGAAGCGGTATACCGGGAGGCACTGTCTCGGCATGACCTCCCTTGGGCGCGGTTGGGTTTAGGCAGGGTACTCTATGCCACCGGGCGGCTTGACGAGGCTAAGATGGTGTTCGACGAGCTGTCACGAGACAACCCGGGATTCACCGCCGCCTATGACTGGCTGGCGCGCACCCTTCGGAGTATGAACCGGCACCGGGATGCCCAGGCGACCCTGCAAAAGGCGGTGGAACTTTCCCCCCAGGCAATACTCCGGCAAAAAGCGCTGGGGCAATTGGCACTGCACAACGAAGACCATGACACCGCGGAGCGGGCACTCTCTCACGCGGTGAAGTTGGGCCATCACTCAGTCTATAAAGAGCCCCTGTTGTACGCGGGACTGGCTCGCGCGAAGGCTGGCAAGGGCGCGGGAGAACAAGGACTAAAGATTTTAGCGGAGATGGAAAAGGTGTTCCGGGGGCAGCCGACCTCCGCGCTCTATTCGGCCATGGTCGAAGGAGAAATCCATAGCGCGGCCGGGCGCACTCAGGAGGCGGAGGATTGTCTAGTGCGGGCGGGCGAGCTGTATCGGGCTATCGGTGACGAAGTGCCTGCGCACCTCACCTTGGAGCTGGCGCGTACCAGCGGCAAGTTGGGCAACCATGAGCAGGCCAAGGCACTGCTGAAAGACGCGGTGCGTAATAATCATGCGGAAACCGAACTGTTGCGGGAGGTCGGCGATCTGGTTCGGGACCTAAACATGGATATCGATCCGGAAAGCTTTATCGGAGATATTCGTAAGGAGATCGTGCACCTGAACAACCGGGGTGTGCAGATGGCCAGGGCCGGACGCTTGCAGGAAGCGGTGGGGTTGTTCGAAGAAGCCGCCGCCGCCATGCCCGGGAACAAGGTAGTCAACCTTAATTGTGCCCGGGTCTTGATCATGTCAATGCGAGAGACAGGGTTGAACCGGGCCCATCTGGAGAAGGTTCATGAGTTTCTCAACCGGGTTCAGCGTGCCGATCCGGAGAATCCTCAATTGCGGCGGGTACAGAACATGTATCAACAGCTCGTCAAAGAGAGCGCCTGAGGGAAATCGCCATCATGAATTTTGCTGACGTCATGGCCTCATCCATCCATGATATGAAAAACTCGCTGTGGATGGTGATCAATACCCTGGAGAGTCTCGATGATGTCCCGGGAACAGAACTCGGCCGCGACCAATTGTGCTTGCTACGGCAGGAAGCCAAACGTCTCAACACTAATCTGATCGAATTACTAACACTCTACAAGATGGAGAATGGAAGGGTTTCCGCCGATGTGCGCGAATCGTACCTGAGCGAGTTTTTCGAAGAGCGCGTGCTGGAAAACGAGGCGTCCGCTCGGGCACTGGGGATTGCGCTGGATTGGGAGTGCGACCCCGATCTCCACGGCTTCTTCGACGAGGGATTGGTCATGGGGGTAGTCAACAGTTTGATCGGCAATGGCTTGCGGTATGCGCGTTCCCGTCTCATGCTTTCGGGTGGCGAGGAGGATGGTTTCCTGGCGATACGCGTCGAAGACGATGGAGAAGGCTTTCCGGAAGCCATGCTGGACAGTGGCGACGCCGCGGGTCAGGGCATCGAATGGCTTCAGGGAAGAACCCACCTTGGTATTTATTTTGCCCGCATGGTTGCGGGTCTACACAGCAACAAGGGACTCAAAGGACGTATCCACATCGGCAATGGCGGCAGCCTCGGGGGCGGGTCCTTCACGATTCTGTTGCCCTGAGCACGGCAAGCGATAGCGTGATCGGGAGATATCTAGCCGTCCCTCCCTGTTGGTCCAAGATCGTTTCCCCAGTCGCCGCGGTTAACCTGCGGTTTCCTGCTACCATTCAATGCATCCCGGACTTATGTCAGCCTCGGATAGGGGGGTATGCTTCATGTTTCCTGATTTACGTCGTCTGCTGACCATCCTGCTGTGGGCCTTGCTGCTTTGGGATATCGCTTCCGCTCAGGAAAGAGGGCGTTACGCGGGAGCCAGGGAAACAGTTTATCCGGAATGGTTCAAGGATAGTTTTCTCGATCTCAGGGAGGACATAACAGAAGCGGCGGAAAATGGGCGCCGGGTGATGATCTTTTTTCACCAGGACGGTTGCCCTTATTGTCATCTGATGGTTGAGAGAAATCTCTCCCAGCGGACGATACAAGATGTGCTGCGCCGGCAGATGGATGTTATCGAACTTAACATATTCGGTGATCGGGAGGTGACCGCGCTAGATGGGCAGTCAACAACCGAGAAGGCCTTTGCCGCCGCCTTGGGGGTGCAGTTTACCCCAACCCTGCTGTTTTTCGACGAACAGGGAGAAGTCGTGCTGCGCCTCAATGGGTATATCCCTCCCCAGAGCTTTCAGTTGGCCCTGAATTATGTGACCGGCCACATGGAAAGTGAGCTGTCCTACCGACGGTATTTGGAGAACAATCGGCCAACCGCACCCCAAGGTGAACTTAATCCGGAGGACTATCATCGCCCACCCCCGTATAATTTGGCGGTCCGTTCCGGCAAACCCTTGGCCGTGTTCTTCGAGCAGGTGCAGTGCCCAGATTGCGACCGATTACATCATGAGGTATTGGTCGATTCGCAGATCCGCGAGCTATTGGGTCGATACGATGTGGTTCAGCTCGATATGTGGTCAAACACCCCGTTGATCACTTTCGCCGGCGAGCAGTCGGATGCTCGGAGCCTAGCCCGCGAACTGGGCGTCACCTTTGCACCCACGTTCATCCTGTTCGACCCCCAAGGTCGGGAGGTCCTTCGTTCAGAGGCGATCTTTAAACAATTCCATACAGCTTCGATACTCGACTATGTGGTCAGTGGCGCCTACCTTGAGCAGCCAAACTTTCAACGCTACATTGCTGCCCGAGCAGAGCGTCTTCGGGAGCAGGGACAGGACGTCGATATTTGGAAATGATTGGTATCAAGGTACCGGTCGCCGCCGAGGGGACCGGGTGGCGGTCCCGGGCCCAGGAGCTGGCCAGCCGATTTGGCTTGCCCTGCGCTAACGAGACCGAAAACCCTGATTATCTTCTGACAGTAAACGCCCAGGGACTGGTTCTGAAGCAGTTAGGTTACCGGGGCGGGGTTTATCTCGATTTTGTCCGGGGATGTAGCGGCTACCGCACCCGGCGCGGAGGTGGCAGACAACAACCCCTGGCCAGGGCGGTGGGGCTTCGGCAAGGCCGGTCGCCGGAAGTACTGGATGTGACTGCGGGATTGGGCAGAGATGCCTTTGTACTTGCCTCGTTAGGCTGTCAGGTCGTGTTGCTGGAACGCTCTCCCGTTATCGCGGCATTGCTATTTGATGCATTGGAGCGGGCATTAGCCGATGGACCTACGTGGGCGGTGGCGGCGAGAATGCGATTGCATCATATCGATGCGCTGCATTATCTGGATACGCTGAGGCCGGAATCTTCTCCGGAGGTGATTTATTTAGATCCCATGTACCCTCAACGTCGGAAATCTGCGTTGGTTAAGAAGGAGATGAGGTTGTTCCGGCTGCTGGTCGGTGAAGATCAGGATGCCCCCCAATTACTTGCCGCGGCCCGTGAAACAGCAAGATACCGGAGCGTAGTCAAACGGCCAAAAGGTGCGGAATGGATCGGTGGTCAAAAGCCCAGTATGGAGATTCACGGTCCTGGTACCCGGTATGACGTCTACGTCCGCCGAGCCTTTCCCCGGAATGTCGAAACGGATGGTTGTTGATCCGCTCCGGTATTCGGTCGTATTCCGTTTTCATCTATGATGAACCCGGATGATGTTTATCGAAACCGGGAGCGGCTAATCGTCCCCGCCCAGTACTGGGAGGCGTGACCGCGGTCTGGTTTGGGAGAGGCCCGTGACCGATCTGGAGAAGCGTAACGCCGGGGGTGGTACACCTTGGCATGCCATGGACCGCGAGGCGGTAATGCAGGGGTTTGGTGTAACCCTTGATGGCCTGTCCGACAGCGAGGCCGCGCGTCGTTTGGGTGAACACGGACCCAACCAGATTCCGCCGCCACCGAAGCGGAGCGCATTGCTACGGTTATTGGCCCACTTTCACAATGTGCTCATCTATGTGCTTCTGTGCGCCAGCGCGGTGACCGCCTGGTTGGGGCATCTGGTGGATTCGTCAGTAATTTTGGGAGTAGTTCTGGTCAATGGAGCCATTGGATTCATCCAAGAGGGCAAGGCGGAAAGGGCCCTGGATGCGGTGCGCGGCATGCTTTCCGCCCAGGCGATGGTCGTCCGCGGTGGACGGAGGATTACCGTTTCCGCAGAGGATCTCGTTCCCGGCGACCTCGTGTTTGTCCAGTCTGGAGACCGGGTACCCGCCGATCTCCGGTTGATAAAGTGCAAGGACTTGCACGTTGACGAGGCAATATTGACGGGAGAATCCGTTCCCGCCGAGAAGCTTGATGCGCCCCAAGCCATGCATTCCCCCTTGGGGGATCGCCGCAACATGGCCTTCTCCGGCACATTTGTTACCTTTGGCCAAGGTACCGGGGTGGTGGTGAGTTCGGGGGCGGACACTGAAATTGGCCGTATCAGTGCCATGCTCTCCCAGGTGCGGACGCTAAGTACACCGCTAACCCGGCAGCTTGCCTTTTTTGGTCGTTGGTTAACCGCCGCGATCATGTTGATCGCGCTGGCGACCTTGATGTTCGGCGTGCTGGTGCAGGGGTATGGGGTCGATGTGATGTTTCTGGCGGCGGTGGGTCTTGCGGTAGCCGCTATTCCTGAAGGACTTCCGGCAATCATCACGATTACGTTAGCGATTGGTGTTCAGCGGATGGCCAGACGCAACGCCATCATCCGGCGCCTGCCCGCGGTGGAGACCCTGGGGTCGGTGACAGTCATTTGCTCCGATAAGACCGGCACCCTCACGCGCAATGAGATGACGGTCCAGAGTGTGGTGATGGCACGCGGCGAGGTGGCGGTAACAGGCGCCGGCTACGATCCCCATGGCAGCTTCAGCGAAGGAGGGGTCGATCTCTCCCCGATTCCGGCCGAGCTCCTGGATCTGTGCAAAGCCGCGCTGCTCTGCAACGATGCTACCGTCCGTGAACGCGAGGGCGTTTGGGGGGTGGACGGTGATCCGACGGAAGGGGCGTTGATCGTGCTCGGCATCAAGGCCGGTTTTGCACCCCAATTGCTGATTGAGGAGGTTCCCCGTACCGACGTTATACCCTTCGAGTCCCAGCACCTGTTTATGGCCACTTTGCATCATGATCACCTGGGTCATGGGATGATCTTTGTAAAAGGGGCTCCAGAGGCCATTCTTTCCCGCTGCCGGTGGGAACGGGGGGCCGAAGGTGACAGGCCGCTCACGGCGGAGGTTTGGATGCGTTGGGTGGAACGGATCGCCAAGCGCGGACAACGTACCCTAGCGATTGCCATGAAGGCGGCGGATCCTGGGCAACAGGCATTGTGTTTCGATGACATCACCGGAGGACTTACCCTGTTAGGACTGGTGGGCATTATCGATCCCCCCAGACAGGAGGCGGTTGCCTCGGTGCAACGCTGCCAGGCAGCAGGTATTACGGTAAAGATGATTACCGGTGACCACGCCAGTACAGCGGCGGCGATAGCCGAACGGATGGGGATAGGGCGAGGCCGGGCGGTAGTTACCGGTGCCGATCTGGACCGTCTTGATAACCGGGAGCTGACGCAGTTGTCCGCCCATACCGATGTCTTCGCTCGGGCCACTCCCGAACATAAGCTCCGTTTAGTGGAGGCACTTCAGTCCCGGGGCGAAGTGGTGGCGATGACCGGTGATGGGGTCAATGATGCACCTGCGCTGAAACGGGCCGATGTGGGTGTGGCGATGGGCATCAAGGGAACCGAGGCGGCAAAAGAGGCGTCGGAGATGGTGCTGGTGGACGATAACTTCGCCTCGATCTCCCATGCGGTTGAGGAGGGGCGAACCGTCTACGATAACATCAAGAAATCCATCCTGTTCATCCTTCCCACCAATGGGGGTGAGGCGCTTACTATCCTGGCGGCAGTGTTGTTTGGCAAGGCGCTTCCGGTAACGGCGGCTCAGATCCTCTGGGTAAATATGATAACCGCTGTCACCTTGGCGCTTTCCTTGGCGTTTGAACCGGCAGAATCCGCGGTGATGGGAAGAATGCCCCGAAACAGCAAAGAACCCCTGCTCACGCCGTTCATGAATTGGCGTATTCTGTTCGTATCGGTGCTGATGGTTGTCGCCACATTCGGGTTGTTCCTCTGGGAACGGTTGAATGGTGCCGATCTTGAAACCGCGCGCACCGTGGCGGTGAATACATTGGTGGTGGCGGAGGTGTTCTACCTTCTCAACACCCGGTATTTCACGGCCAGTGTTATCAACCGCGAAGGGATTATGGGTAATCCTTACCTACTGCTGGCCATTGTGTCAGTGATGGTATTTCAACTGCTGTTTACCTACTTGCCCGTCATGCAGGTGATTTTCCTGACAACCGCTTTGGACGCCGGTGCCTGGGCAAGGGTGATACTTGCGGGACTGGCTGTCTTTGCCTTGGTCGAGATCGAAAAGGCGATATACCGTTCGCTTGTCGCGAGATGAGGGGGAACGAGACGCCGGATGTCACGCGGACGCTCGGTGGGCTGATCGGAAACCCGGGCTACCTCGGGAGCGCTCGCCAAACGATATAAGTCAACGATTTTTTCCCGCAGAAACGTTACTCTAATCCAGTTGATGGCAACGGAGTTTATCGGTTGTATAGCGGAGTTCCCGGGCGGGCGCTCCACTGCGGACGCCACCATGGATACACACACCTTTTTTCTACACCTGTTGATCATTCTCCTGATGGCCCGGTTGATGGCCGAGATCGCGGTGCGTCTCAATGCTCCTTCGGTAATCGGCGAGTTGCTCGCCGGAGTCATCCTGGGTCCTAGCCTGCTTGGCTGGCTGGCTCCCAACGAGATGTTGAAGCTGCTGGCGGAGATCGGGATTATCTTGCTGTTGTTCCAGGTCGGATTGGAGACCGACATTAGGCGCTTGGTACGGGCCGGTAAGCAATCTCTGGTGGTGGCAATTGGAGGGTTTCTGGTGCCCTTTGCTTTCGGGTTCGCGTTAGGTCACTGGCTGTTCGGTCTGTCGCTGCTGGTCTCGTTGTTCATTGGTGGTACGCTGACCGCGACCAGCATCGGCATCACCATCCGCGTGTTGGCAGACCTAAAGCATCAGCAGGGGCGCGAGGGGCAGATCGTACTGGGTGCAGCAGTATTGGATGACGTGCTGGGCATCATCCTGTTGGCACTGCTGTACGAGTTTTCCACCGGTGGCGGCGTGAGTTTGGTAAATGCCAGTAAGGTGTTGTTATTCGTCGGGGTTTTCTTTATTACCGCGCCACTTGCCGCTAAGTTGATTTCGCTGCTTATCCGGCGTTTCGATGCGGTCACCGATATACCCGGGTTGATACCCACGTCGATCGTGGCGTTGGTGTTGTTTTTCGCCTGGTTGGCGCACGCGGTCGGAGCGCCGGAGCTGTTAGGCGGTTTCGCTGCCGGGCTGGCATTATCGCGACGATTCTTCTTGCCGTTTGGTGTGGCGTTGCGGACCGATGCCGCCTTTGCCCGCCGAATCGACGAGCAGATGCGGCCCATCGTACAGCTGTTTACACCGATATTTTTCGTGCTTGTTGGTTTGTCTCTCAATCTTCACGAGATAGATTGGAGCTCTGCTTTCATTTGGAGCTTCTCTGTCTCCTTCTTTGTAATCGCCATCCTGGGGAAGTTCGCCGGAGCGTTGTTGATTAGGGAGTCTTGGCCATCCCGGATTGTCATTGGTATGGCGATGGCACCCAGGGGGGAGGTAGGGCTGATCTTCGCGGAGCTCGGTCGGGCGAGCGGCATCTTCAATAACGAGATCTATGCGGGCATGGTTATCGTGATAGGCTTGACCACATTGATACCACCCTTTGTGATGAAGTGGTTTTATGGGCTTTACGGCGATAGCCTTAACCTTATGTCCAGCCATCGGCCGGCGGTTTGGGAAGACCGGTCCAATTGACGGTGGAGTCAGCTATCTCCCCAACCCCAATGGCGAGTTGTGTTCCCGCCAGCGGCAGGTTGCTAAGCGAGATTGGCGGAGCGGACGGGGCTCGA
>JAGRGP010000063.1 GCA_020445415.1 Gammaproteobacteria bacterium
CCACGTCGAAGCCATGTCGCCCCCGTGGTAAACCAACAGACAGTATAAGGCCTCGTTAGTTCCCTGTCATGGGGCTCATACACCACTCATCTCAGTGTGCCTTCAGGATGCGCTGCCTGTCCCGTTGCCAGTCTCGGTCTTTGTCGGTAGCCCGCTTGTCGTGGAGTTGCTTGCCCTTTGCAAGACCGATCTCCACCTTCACTCGGCCGTTCTTTTTCCAATACATGGCGGTGGGGACCAGGGTATACCCCTTACGCTCCACCTGGCCAATGAGCCGGTCCAACTCCCCCCGGTGCAGCAGTAGTCTGCGGGTACGCGTCGGGTCGGGGGTGATATGGGTGGAGGCGGTCGGTAATGGCGTGATTAGGCATCCGAAGAGAAAGGCCTCCCGGTCTCGGATTAACACGTAGCTTTCGCTGATCTGAGCGCGGCCCGCCCGCAGGCTCTTTACTTCCCAGCCTTCAAGGGCAATGCCGGCTTCGAAACGGTCTTCGATAAAGTATTCGTGTCGCGCCTTTTTATTGAGCGCGATAGTGGTGCCGCTGTTGTCCGGCTTCTTTTTGGTCTGTTTCGTCATAGCCGGCGATTGTATGTGAGTCGGGGAGTCTGTTGCCAGCCCCCGGCATTGACTTTGTCGGGGAGTCTCCTTGGGCAGTCCGGGGGACGCGGGCTCCGAGACAATCAAACGGCGGATCTTTTGGTCGCAATCGGTCAGATAGATTAGAATCTGGTGTTACTTCGGTGTGGATGGGAGCTAACGGTAGAAGCCAAGGCAGACATTTCGGCCCGCGAGCAGTGGTCATCCCGCACGGCATTTGTGCTGGCGGCGGTAGGTGCAACGGTAGGCATCGGGAATATCTGGCGGTTTCCCTACCTGGTGGGAGAATATGGCGGCGCCGCTTTTATCCTGGTCTATCTGGGGTGCCTGGCCGTGTTCGGCTTGCCGCTGATGATCGCGGAGGTGGCCATTGGTCGGCGCTCCCGGTTGAATCCGGTGCATGGTTTTCGCTATCTGGCCACCGAAACATCGGGAAGCCCGGCCTGGCTGCTGGCTGGCCTGATGGGCATTGTTGCCACCCTTTGTATCTTGCCGTTATACAGTGTGGTGGCGGGATGGACGATGGCCTATCTGGTGCGTACCGCTAGCGGCATCCTTGTTGGTGTTACCGGCGATGGGGCGAGAAGTATTTTCAATGCCCTAATTTCCGACCCCGAAAAGCTATTTGGCTGGCACACCCTGTTTATCGTGTCGCTTACCCTGGTTGCGGCCCGAGGTGTTCGCCAGGGATTGGAGCGGGCGGTGCGGGTTCTGGTACCCGGTCTGTTCCTCATATTGCTGTCGTTGCTCGCTTACTCCTGGGGAGGGGATGCGTTGCAGCGGGCTCTGGATTTCATGCTTGCCGCCGACTTCGAGGCGGTTACGATGGCCGGGATGCTGGCGGCGATGAGTCAGGCCTTCTTTACCCTCAGCCTGGGGATGGGTGCCCTCATGATCTACGGTTCGTATTTGCCCGGTGATGCCTCCATCATCCGGTCAACCGCTAGCGTGGTGTTAATCGACACGCTAATGGCGATAATGGCTGTACTGGCTGTGTTCCCTATCGTGTTCTCCAGCGGGCTATCCGTGGCGGAAGGGCCTGGGTTAGTATTCCAGACCCTACCGGTGGCCTTCGGCCGGATGGGTGGGGGCATGATTCTCGGCAGCGCTTTTTTTCTGCTGTTATTATTCGCCGCTTGGAGTTCCGGTCTTTCCCTGATGGAGCCGGCGGTCGCATGGCTCGTGGAAAGCGGTGTCTTGGGGCGAGGTTGGGCGGCCGTGGTGGTCGGATTGATCGTATGGCTGCTGGGCATCGGGGTTGTGATGTCCTTTAGTGCCTGGTCATTCGAATTTACCTTCGCGGATGAGGTGAGAACCGGTGGTCTGTTCGATGTTCTGGATATACTCTCCGCCAGTATCTTGCTGCCCCTTGGGGGGTTGGCGGTCGCATTGTTTGCGGGGCGGACTTTGAGCCGGAAGCTGATGGCAGAGGAAATTGGCGGCGGCGAGGGTCTAGGTTTTTGGGTGTGGTACGGGTTGATTAAATATGTGGTACCGGTGGGAGTTGTTGTGATACTCCTGCGCGCGGTGGGAGGGATCTAGTTGCCGGTTGTCCACAAGAGCGCATTGGTTTCCTATTCCGCCGAACAGATGTTCAACCTCGTTAAGGATGTGGAGTCCTATCCCCAATTTTTGCCCTGGTGCCGGGCTACGCGGCTGATCTCCAGCAGTGATTCCGAGCAATGCGGTGAACTGGAGGTGGCGAGGATAGGGGTTAGCCAGACCTTCTCCACCTGCAACGACCTCTATCCCTGGGAGCGCATCGAGATCCGTTTGCGCGAGGGTCCGTTTCGGCGTTTACAGGGCGGCTGGTTGTTTACGCCATTGACCGACCGGGCTTGCAAGGTGGAATTGCGGCTCGAATTCGAGTTTTCCGGCAAGTTGATCAATGTGGCGTTCGGGAAGGTGTTCGGACAAATCGCCGACTCTCTGGTAGGTGCCTTTTGTGAACGGGCGGGCGAGGTATACGGTGGTGAGTAAGAAATTTGAGGTCCAGGTCGTGTACGCCAAACCCGCTGAGCAGCTTGTTATCTCAATAGGGGTGGACGCGGGTGCCACGTTGGTGCAGGCCGTACAGCAGTCCGGGGTGCTCGACCGCTACCCGGAGATTGAGATCGAGACCATGAAGGCGGGCATTTTTGGTAAGGCGGCCGGACCGGATACGGTATTGAGCGAGGGTGACCGGGTGGAAATCTACCGTCCGTTGATTGCGGACCCCAAAGAGGCACGAAAAAAGCGCGCGGCCGAAGGTAAGCCGATGAAGAAGGGTGGAGGCTGAGTGGGCTAAGCCGACGGCTGGTTCACTGGGGATGGCAACGGGTCATGCCGCTGGCAAGATCGAGCTGGGCGGCACTCCGGGGTATCGCCGATTACTCGACGGCACTTCCTTGTTCCAAGGCTTCCACATCGCCGGTTCCCGTCGTATCCGTCGCCTCGCCATCCAGGTCGGGGTCGTACTTTTCCATCCATCTCGTCAGCCCGCCCAGTACTCCGGTTCGCTTCTCGTAGTCGGGTACCGGGTAAACCCGGGCCTCTTTCATGTCGGTGATCTCCTCAGGGGGCAATGGCTTTAGATCGCCTTCCAATCGAATCAGCCGGTCATCCTCAAAGAATAGCGAGACCTGCTTCTGCTCCAATATCCGCTTGCCTTTGCCCATGCTGTAGTAGAAGTCCCAACGGTCCTGGTGAAAGACGTCGACCAGCAGTGGCGAGCCCATGATGTACCGAACCTGACTCTTCGACATACCGGGTTCCAACCGATTGACCATTTCTTGCTCAATTACGTTCCCTTGTTGGATATCGATGCGGTACATGAGGCTGGTACGCCCCAGGGCGTCCGGTATCGCCTCTCCCATATCGGACAGGGTTGAGCAGCCTGATAGGATCAGGCCGGTCCAGCAAGTCCAGATAGCCAGCGGTTTCTGCATGAAGATTCCCGGTTTGAATCAGAGTTCTACGCCCTCAAATAATAACCGTTTCCAGGCTCGAAAACACCCGGGGGTTGCGCTCGTCAGTCCGCCGCTAGGGAAATCATCTCGCGGGCGTGGGCCAACGTGCTGGTGGTGATTTTTACGCCACCTAACATACGGGCGACCTCCTCGATGCGCGATTCTCCCTGGAGCCGGATGATTTCGGTGGTAACTTCCTGCTTCTGGGAGTGTTTGCTGATCAGTAAATGGTCCTGGCCCTGTGAAGCTACCTGGGGCAGATGGGTAACGCAGAGTACCTGCCGCTCCGCTCCCAGCTGTCTGAGCATCCGGCCGATGATCTCGGCAATACCCCCACCGATGCCCACATCCACCTCATCGAATATCAGGGTAGGGATCAGGCCACACTGTAGGGTGGCTACTTGGATTGCCAGACTGATTCTTGAGAGTTCACCGCCCGAGGCCACCCGGTTCAACGGCTGCAGGGGTTGTCCGGGGTTGGCGCTAAACTGAAATTCCACCCGTTCCAGTCCGGTGGGCGATGCCTTTTGTGACGGCAGCTTCTCGACAAGGATACGCACCCGACCGTCTGGCATGCCCAGGGATGCAATGAGGTTGCTCACCGATTCAGCCAGTTTGCCCGCCGCGCTGTCGCGGGTGGCGCCAAGCCGTTCCGCTTGCTCGTAATACGCCTTGCGCAGCCGCTCCTTTTCCACTTCCAATTCGTCCGCCCGGATACCGCTGCGCTCCAGATGCCGTAGTTCGTTCTGGATGGTACGCAATCGCTCCGGCAGGTCTTCGGGGGCACAGCGGTACTTTCTGGCTAGGTCGTGCAGGTCACTTAGTCGCTGCTCCACCTGCTCCAGCCGTTCCGGGTTTAACTCGATCCCGTCAGCGAACCGGCGCAGGGCGGCGGCGGCCTCCTCTACCTGGATTACGGCGGTCTCCAGCATTTCCCCGCATTCTCGAAGCTCGGGTGCCAATTTCAACATCGCCTCAAGGGATCGGACCGACCGGGTGAGCCGGGTGCGTACCGACTCCTCGTCCTCGGCGAGCACCCTGAGCACCGCGCCACATTGTTCACCGAGTTCCACCGCATGACTGAGCATTCGCTGCTCCCGGTCTATCGCTTCCGCCTCCCCGGGGGTGAGTCCCAGGGCGGTCAATTCCTCGGACTGAAAGCGCAGCAGGTCGAGCCGCTCGTCGTACTCCAGGGTATTTTTCCTTGCCTCGGCCAGCGTCGATTCAGCCTGTTGCCATTGCCGGTAAAGATCGCCCACCTCATCCCGCACGGCGCGGTTACCCGCATATTCATCGAGTAGCTCACGTTGTTGCTCCGGCCTGAGCAAGGATTGGTGCGCATGCTGGCTATGGATGTCCACCAGGAGCGCTCCCAACTCCTGGAGCAGCTTGAGGGGCACCGGCGTGCCGTTGACGAAAGCCCGTGATTGACCATCCCGTACCAGGAGGCGGCGCAGAATACACTCCTCTTCCGCATCCAGGTCCCGGGAGCGCAGCCAGTCTCTGGCTTGATGAGCGCCGTGCACATCGAACACGGCGGTAACCTCTGCCCGCGCCCGGCCGCCACGGATCATGCCGTTGTCAGCGCGATCACCAAGCGCCAGGCCCAGGGCGTCGATCAATACCGATTTGCCCGCACCGGTCTCACCGGTAAGGGCCGTCATCCCGGGCCTGAAATCGGCAGCCAGGTTGGCAACAATCGCCAAGTCTTTTATCTGCAGACGGGAGAGCATGGGAGCCTAGACCGGATGACCGCTCCACCCCAGCTTGGCCCGCAGGATATGGAAATGGTTGTGCCCATGCGGATGGATCAGTCTGACCATGGACTCGTACTTGGCGATAGTAACTCGCTTACTTCGCAGTGGAATGCTACTTTGGCCGTCACAGGTGGCCCGGGCATGTCCAATCTCGGTCCGGCCTCCAATGAGCAGTTCTACCTTACTATCACCACCCAGCACAATGGGACGATTACTGAGTGTGTGAGGGCAGATGGGGACCATCACGATGGCATTCAGGGTAGGTTGCAGCAATGGCCCTCCACCGGAGAGGGCATAGGCGGTGGATCCGGTGGGGGTGGCGATAATCAGACCGTCGGAACGCTGGCTCTCCACGAATACCCCGTCGATATAGGTTTCCAACTCGATCATCCGGGCGATGTTCCATTTATGAATTACCACATCGTTGAAGGCGGTAAATGTTTGGCCGTTGATCTCCGCCTGCAGCAGAAATCGTTGCTCTTCTTGGTAGTGGCCGGAAAAGACCTGGTTCAGAATGGTGAGCATCCCGTCGGAGGGAATATCGGCCAGAAATCCCAAGCGGCCCAGATTTATACCCAACAGCGGCACACCGTAATCCGCCAAACCGCGGGCGCTGTGCAATAAAGTCCCATCGCCGCCTACCACGATTGCCAAGTCGCATGATTGACCAATTTGAGCCAGGCTGGCAGCCTCCATGTGGTGGTTCCACAAGCGCTTCGAGGTGGCTTCCTCCAGCAGTACCCGCTGGCCATTGCCCTCTAGAAACTCGGCCAGTTGGAGCAGGGTATCCCGGGGAACGGCACCGCTTTGCTTGCCGATTACTCCGATGGTTTGAAACTGCAAGGGCATAGTTTTATCACCGGTCATGAAGGTAGGGCTGGAAAATTCGCGTATCCGTGGCACGCTGATGAGGCAAGTTACCATGCCCCCCCAGTGGCGCCAACTATCTCTGGGGGGAGGGCTGGATAGAACGGGGTTCCTCATCCCGGCATTAGGGTTTCTTGACACCTTTGGGGCCGAAAATGATAATCATCCTTGGCACTCTTTGTAGGTGAGTGCCAAGGTTAGTCTGGTTCATAATTGCTCACGAGGCTAGGTTGTGGCACAGAAAAAAGTCCACCTGGATAAGCCGGTGTCAGAACGAGCCCAGCACTTTCTCAAGGTGCTGATTGAGCGCTACATCCGTGATGGCGAGCCGGTCGGATCACGGACACTGGCTCGAGACTCGGGCCTTGATTTGAGTCCCGCGACAATCCGGAATGTGCTTTCCGACCTGGAGGAAATGGGACTCGTCGCCTCTCCACATACGTCGGCCGGACGTATCCCGACCGTATCCGGTTACCGTATGTTCGTAGATACCCTGGTAACCCTGAAACCGCCCCAATCGCAAGAGGTGATGATGCTGAAGGAGGAAATCATCGGCGACAAGCACCACAAACTGGTCTTTGAATCGGCGTCCCAGGTGCTCTCCGGATTGACGCACTTGGCGGGGGTGGTCATGGTGCCGCGCCGTGAGCGAGTCATATTTCGCCAGATCGAATTCCTACCGCTCTCCGGCAACCGGGTGTTGACGATTCTGGTTACCCGGGAAGGGGACGTGCACAACCGCATCATCGAGACCCGTAAGGTGTACACGCCTTCCCAACTCCAAGAGGCCGCAAATCTGCTGAACCAGCACTATGCGGGGAATGAATTGGAGGCCATCCACCGCAAGCTGGTCGACGAGATGGAAGAGGCACGCAACCGAATGAACGACATTATGGTGCGGGCCTTGGAAATGGCAGAGCAGGTGATTGATGAATCCGGCGATCATGGTGACTATGTCATGGCCGGACAAACCAATCTCATGGATTTTGACGAGCTTGCGCAGATGGACCGGCTGCGCTCACTGTTCGATTCATTCAGTCAGAAGCAGGAGCTTCTGCACTTGCTGGACGTCTCCATGCAGGCCAGGGGATTGCAGATCTTTATCGGAGAAGAATCGGGTTACCGGCCTTTGGATCACTGCAGCCTGGTGGCGGCTCCTTACGAAATCGATAATCAGGTTGCCGGCGTGCTCGGGGTCATCGGGCCCACCCGAATGGCGTATGACCGGGTAATCCCGATCGTGGACGTCACCGCCAAATTGCTCGGCGCGGCCTTGAATTCCCGTTAATCATCCCCACCTCACTGTGGTTGTTTAGCGACGCGCTACCGGCTCTAGGGCGTTGACCCTTGGCTGGACGGTTGCCGCTAGTCTTTTTTTTGACCCGATCTGATCAAGTTTCATAAGGCAGAGGTACTGGACGAAATGGAGAAAGAGCAGGAGACTACCGGGCAAGAAGCCGGAGTGGAGGAACTGGAGTCAGGCACCGATCAGCCTGCTGCCGAAGGCGCGGAAACGTCCCCTGGGGACGATCAACGGGAGTCCCAGGAGGAATGGGTTCTGTTGCTGGAGGATGCGCGCAATAAGGCGGATGAACATTGGAACCAACTGGTACGTACCCGCGCGGAGATGGACAATTTGCGCAAGCGCCAGGCACGGGAGCTAGAAAACGCACACAAATATGCCCTGGAGCGGTTCGTCAATGAGTTGCTTCCGGTTCGGGACAGCATGGAGATGGGGCTGGTTGCCGCGGCGGAAGAAGGGGGTAACGTGGAAAAGCTCAGGGAAGGCGCCGAATTGACGCTCAAGCTGCTTGCCGATGTCATGGCGAAGTTCAACGTAGAACAGGTCGATCCCCTGGATCAACCCTTCGACCCAGAGCTGCATCAGGCGATGGCGATGGTGCCCCGGGAAGACGTCCCGCCCAACACGGTGGTGACGGTAGTTCAGAAGGGTTACACATTGAACGGACGCCTGGTGCGTCCGGCGATGGTGATGGTCTCGCAGGGAGTGGCTTAGATACCCCTGATTAATTGTGATAAAGGCCTTGAAATGGGTCCGCATTTACCCCATGTGGAGTGAAAAGAAGGCTTTTCTAAAGCGATTCAGCGATTTACCGGAGACATAAATGGCAAAAATAATTGGCATCGACCTGGGGACCACCAACTCCGAAGTCGCGGTGGTGGAAAACGGTCGCGTCACCGTCATCGACATCATGCCCAATCACCCGATTCTGCCCTCTTTCGTGGGTCTGGCTGACGACGGCTCCATCCTGGTGGGCGAACCGGCCAAAAACCAATACGTGCTGTACCCGGAACGCACGATCAAATCCATCAAGCGCAAGATGGGCAGTGCTGACCGGGTCGAACTGGGCGACACCACCTACACCCCGCAGGAAATCTCCGCCATCATTCTGCGGCAGTTGAAATCAGTCGCCGAGAAACACCTTGGCGAGGCAGTGCATAAAGCGGTAATTACCGTTCCCGCCTATTTCTCCGACGCGCAGCGCCAGGCGACCCGGGAAGCCGGCGAAATCGCCGGGCTGGAAGTGATGCGGATTATCAATGAACCGACCGCCGCCGCGCTGTCCTATGAAGCCAACCACCAGGATCACAAAAAAGTGCTCGTTTATGACTTGGGCGGCGGCACTTTCGACGTCTCGGTAGTCAGCATCGAGGACAATGTCGTCGAGGTGTTGGCCAGTCATGGCAATAACCAGCTCGGCGGCGATGATTTCGACGCCAAAATTGTGGCCCATCTGGTTGAGCATCTGAAAAATCACGGCGCTGATCCGACCAGTTCGCGCAAAGCCATGGCTCGCATCACTCGGGCAGCGGAAAACGCCAAAATCGCCCTGTCCGATCAGCCTTA
>JAGRGP010000064.1 GCA_020445415.1 Gammaproteobacteria bacterium
TCAATGACTTACCGTGGCGCCCGTTGCCTATCATTGCACCACGATGCATAACTGTGCATTACTGATCCACGCAAAAATCACGCATGCATATTTAGCCGGGAGTACCCGACGGGTCGATTTGTGCAGTGCGGTGCGTCCTTGATGCGTAGCTCTTCTCGCAGCGATGCACACTCTGCGTGGAGGCGATCGTTCTGTGCCGCAAGCCCCACCCGGGTTACTACTGTCAGCGGCCCCGGCACGTGCCGATACGATGGCATAGTGGGCCAATGCGATCACATAGAGTACCGCCGACTGAATGTAGCCCTGCCAACCCTTGGGAAGAGAAATTCCTGGTGGTTGCGGTGTGGTTGCGTGAATGCCTGAAAACGAATTCTTGAGAATTCTCCATCTAAGAACACACTAAAGGCAATATTTTTCAGAAGGATACAACTAGACTGGCAGGCATAAAGATTCAATGGACCACCACACTCTCTATCCGTAAACTAATTGTGACAACCTGGAGGGCGTATGGCGAGCTGGATCACCCGTCACCGTAAGGGCATGAGCTGGATCGCGAGCGGTGCCGCCATGCTGGTCGCCGCGGGAGCTGCGTGGGTCGCGGCGCAGGCAGGCCGGGTGAGCTGGTACAACATCAAGTACTCGCTGCACGAGATTCGCATGATCCGCGGCGACCCGACGGACGAATTTGCGGGGATCCCGGAACAGTTTCTACCGCTAATGCTGGATCTGTCGGTGGTCTCGCCTGCGCTGGTCACCTTCACCGCCACCTGCATGCTTATCGGGTCGATCGTCGTTATCCGTCCGAGTCTCTTGCCCGTGACCAGCCGGCACTTCCCGTTTCCAGGGTCCTACCGCGGTCGCTTTGTGCAGCTCGGTCTGCTCGGCACGATCGTCGGTTTCGTCATCGCATTCTCATCAATCAAGGCTGGCAGCAGCGAGAACCCGTACTCGATCGAGCAGTCGAAGATCATGCTGGACGCGCTGGGGACCGCGCTGTGGAGCACGTTGACCGCACTGGTACTCGCCTACGTATTTGGGCCATTGTTCGAGGCGTTCATGCAACTGCTCATGCGCTTTCGCGGCGCCGCGATCGGGACCGACTCGCTGAGCGCGCTTGAGCGGCTGCGTGAGCGGGGCGTGCAGGCAGCTGCCTCGCTCGGCGAGCTCGCCAACAAGGCCACCGCGCTCGGCGCGGAGCTAGACCTGCAGAAGCTTGGCCTAGTGATGGCGGAGATACAGGCCGCGGTGCGCGAGCTGTCGGCACAGACAACCAGGCTCGAGCTCGACCTCAAGGAGGCGGATCGGCGAATAGGCCAGCTCGACGCGCAACGGCACGAGCTCAAGACGCGGGTGCAAGAGCTCGAGAACGCGCGCTCGCGCCAACAAGAGATTCTCGACGCCATCGACCAGGCGTTTCGACAATGAGAACCGACGCGGAGCTGCTGAAGGAGCTGGACGAGACGGACGAGAGCGAGGACTCGATGGAAGTCCTGCTCCAGCTGACGCTGCCTATGGTGTTGATCCTCGCGCTGATCGTGGTGACCGAGGTTGCCTCGCTCGAGCGAGAAAACCAGAAGCTACGCAAGGACCTCGAGAACACGCCCACCGGCGCCCTGGGCGAGATCGCGGACGAGACGATCCTTGAGCTGCAGCACCAGCTGCTGATTAAGGCGAGCGCCGAGATCGCGGAGGAGCAGGTCGAGACCCTGGGCCTGCGGGCCTATCGCGAGACGGCGCCCAGCGCTACCGACGTGATCGCCGGCACGTTCTCCGAGCCATTCACCGATACCACGCGCGCGCTGGCGGAGCGCTTCAACGGCAGGCACTTGCGCGCCGGCTATACACGCGAGTTCCAGGACGCGGTGCTCGCGCGGTTTCGCAAATTTGCCGACGATGCGATCCGGCGCCGGCCGGAGATGGGCAGGTCGCGCGGGGTAGAGCTGCACAAGCTCAGTGACGAGAATTTCGCTGCGATGGCGACTGCGATCGACGGCGAGCTCACCAACATCGAGCGCGCCGGGATCGACACTCAGCTGCACATCGTCTACGAGTGGCTCACCGCGGAGGCCACGGCCGATCTTGAGCTCGACACCTCGGGTATGTGGCGGCGCATTCTCGACGGCGAGCTTGAGAAGATCGAGACGCTCGTCAACCTCAAGGTACGCAACCTGTTCGAGCGGCTGGAGGACGTTGACGTACCGCTGCTCGAGTCCACCGAGGATGCTACCCAGTGAGGATCGTGAGGGGCCTGGCGGTCGCCCTGCTCGTGCTCGCACGCGGCGCGACGGCGAACCCGGCGCTTGAGGAGCAGGTGCGGATGGCCAAAATCGCCGATGCTGCGCGACGCGTCGTCAATGCCGCGGTAGGCGAGCTGCCCGGGCGCATGGCGACCCCCGAAGAAATCGCCAACGCGATCAGCGGCGATCGCAGCACCCATCGGATAGTGGCGGAGAGTAGGCCGGTGGCGCGCGCGAGCACGCACGCGCGGCTCGAGGACTACTTTGAAGAGCAGCTCGCGGTGTTTGCGCAGGGCCGCTCGGACCTACCTTCCGACTGGGTGCGGCTGGCCAGCGAGGCGGCAAGCGAGCAGGTCAAGTCCGCAATCGGCGCGCTGCTTGCCGAGCGGTTCGCCCAGGTCTACGCGCAGGGACGGGACATAGCGGTCCGACTGCAGCAAGTAAGCCTCGATACTCGTCCGGCGGTGGGAGAGATAGAGCAGGTCGCAGGCGACCCCTCGCGGTTCGCCGAGCGAGGGCCGGACCAGGTCTCGCGGATGGCCGAGCGGGAGGGCGCGCCGCTGCGCCAGCGCTACGTGGAGCTCGCACGAGGTGATCAGACGTTGCTCGAAGAGAACGAACGCACGCTTGAGCAGCTCGTTCTCGAAAAGGTGCGGCGTGGTCTCGCCGAGTACCACCGTCAGCTGCGGCTGGTGCGCGATCACCCCGGGGGCGGCGTGCCCGAGAGGGGCGCGCTCGAGGCCGATCTGCTGGGCGCGCTCGCGTCGCTCGCCGAGGCACAAGATGCAGGCGGCTATGGTGTGTTCCCGTCCGCGCGCGGGCGCGTGGCCGAGCGCGCGGCCAAGCTTGAGGTGAGGCTGTTCGAGCGGTTCGTGTCGGCGCAGCTGCGCGGCGGTATCGACGGTGGTTGCACAGCGCTGTCGAGGCAACGCATTGCCCATCGCGTGCCGGTCCCGCCCGAGCAGCTGCCGGCGATGGAGACAGAGCACCTAGAGTTGCTTACCCGTGAACTCAAGCCGGCGGTGCGCGACGAGATAGCTGGTCGCTGGGTGGCCAAGGCCGGAAGCACGGTCGCACCGGATTTCGGGCCTCGGCTGACGGCGATGATCACCGACGGCGAGCTGGGCGTCGAGTTCGATAAGCACCTGACAGACTGCCTGCGCCCGGTGGTGCGGGATTTACGAGATGAGCGCGCCACCAACGAGCTGCGCACCAAGTATCCGACTGTCGAGAATCGGACCTTCCAGTTCGCAAGCGAGGCGTTCGTGCAGCTTGCCCGGAATGACGAGATCGGGCGTGGGCGCCACTTCCCAGACCAGCGTGGGCTGCACCTGGAGGAGACCGATAGGCTGTTCGAGGAACGTCGCAGCGGCCTGGTGGCCGAAGCACGGCGTGCGTTCGACCGCCAGATGTCGCTGGTCGATGCGCGTAAGGAGGTCTACGAGGCGCGCGTCGCTGACACCGCGGTGCGTACCGACGAGACCCTCCAGGCGCTACGCAACCACTACGTATCTGAGGTCGACCGCGCCTGGAACGACCAGCGTCCACAGCTTCTCGACGTTACCGACAACCGGTACTCCGCGCTATTCTCGCCGGCGGAGGCTCGGATAGTGGAGATCCTCAAGCTAGAGTGGCAGCGGCCGTTGGCGCCGACCCCAGAGACCCAGGTGGCGGTGGTCCAGCAGCCGCGGCCTCAGGCGCCTCCCGACGACCTGTCTGGAGCAGAGAGCGGAACCGGCGGGCACTCCGGCTCCGAGGGTTTGTTCAGCGGCGAGGGCGAGGGCGGGCCGGGGACGGGCGCGCCACAAGATGGCGATGGCGGCGGCAGTGGTGGTGGCAGCAGCTGCAAGAGCGCGCTGGCCGCGCTGCAGAACTGCCCGGTGGCGCTGCGCGGCTGCACACAGGCGCTGGCTGCATGCCGGGCATGTGCGCAGGGGATGGGCCTGTGCATCTGGGAGAAGGGCGACTGCCTTGCGGCGATTGAGATCTGCGAGGGGGCGCAGCGGACGTGCAAGTAAGCTCCAAGGTGTCCGTAGGCCCGGAGTTAGCTGGCCGCAGGTGGCCGGTGGCGGTCGCGATCCTGTGGCTCGCCGCGTGCGTGGCCCCTGAGCCGGGCGGGACTCCGGTGCCGCAGCAGAACGAGGCGCCAGCGCCCGGGTCGGTGGTCGCGCCCAAGCCGGTAGTCACCCCCGAGCAGGTGGTCGCGCCCAAGCCGGTAGTCACGCCCAAGCCGGTAGTCACCCCCGAGCAGGAGGTCGCGCCTGAGCAGGAAGTCACGCGCGCCGACTTCCTCGCTCAGTGCGAGATTGAGGCACCGACGAGCGAGTTTTGTGCAGAACCCGGGGAACCTACTCTGCCTGCCGAGGCTAGGCTGGCCGTCGAGACACGCCCTATCGGGGCACGTGTGTCGCTGGACGGTCAATTCGTGGGAGAGACGCCCGTGGCCGGACTTGCACTGGCGACCGGCACATATGCCGTGCACCTTGCGCTGGACGGATATCGCGAGATCACGCGCTCGGTATCGCTCATGCCCGGCGGCGAGGAGACGGTCTTCGAGTCGCTCGTGCCGCTGACCGGCACGCTAAGTGTACGCGCGAAACCTGCCTGGGAGACGCTGCGGCTGAACGATCGGCCTTATGTCGTGGCGCAGGGCAAGCCGATCTTGTTACCAGCGGGGGTCTACGAGGTCCGCGCATCCCGGCCGCGCCACCTTGCCCGCGCACGCATTGAGGTAGGTGCGGGCGACACGGCCGATCACACACTGCGCTGGCGCCTCGTCGAGCCGGACCCAGCCGAGTTCGAGCGGCTCGCCGCGGCCACCGTCGAGATTGGGGCAAGTGCCTACGAGCACCAGAATCCTCCACGGCGCAAGTGGTTTCCTTCGTTCTGGATCTCGCGCAACGAGGTGACCGTCGGTGCTTACGCACGCTGTGTGCGCGACGGAGCGTGCACAGAGCCGCCCACCGAGGACGGTTGCAACTGGCGGGTCGACGGCCGCGAGGAGCATCCTATCAACTGCGTGTCCGGAGAGGATGCTCGCGCCTACGCCGCGTGGCTGGCGTCGCACGATGAGCTGCCGTACCGCCTTCCGACGACCGACGAGTTCGAGCGCGCCACCAGCCGCGGGAATGATCGCGCGCGAGCATGTAACACGTGCGATCGACACTGCGTGTGGCGCTACCGTGACGTCGACGCGGACGATGGATTCGGGCAGACCGCGCCGGTCGGCTCGCTGGCCGGGTGCCGCGATGGCGCCAATGTGATGGACCTTGTCGGCAACGTCGCGGAGCTGTGCTGGTCTCCGGCCACGCAGCGCTTCGAGGTCCGCGGCGGCAGCTTCGGAGAGCACGCTGCGTTCCTTGATCCGGCGTTTCCGCGTCCGGTGGAGCCCACTCGGCGCGACCCGACCCAAGGATTCCGTCTGGTAATGCCCGAGTTCGAACCATAACTTGAAGAATCGAAGTATAGAATATTACATTGTAGCTTCTTGGAAGTTTTCCAACGAAACTACCCGTAAAACACTGGCGTGGAGTTCGGGAAAGATCTGGCCTCTGACCCTGTGCGTAGCGAATTGCTGCTCAAGCTACTACAGGGAGCTGATAAATCCTGTGTGTCCCGAATATCCATTCAGCCTTTGGAAAATAAACTTGATGAAGACAGTCAACGACTGGGAAATCAACGACGTCGCAGGCTTTCGCTGCTCGCACGGAACAGCCGTCCGGCGCATCGCTGTTTCGGGGACTGACGTGGTATCGAGGGATCCGATTCATAAAACGGGGGCCAACCGGCATTACCTCAAAGGTATTGGTATTCGCTTTGCCGGCAAGCCACTGGGGCGGCCAAAGAAAGTGATGGAAGAGAATCAGGAAGCGTTGAGACAAGAACGAGCAAAGCGTTGGGAGGAGTATCTGCAGCGCATTATAATTGAAGGCAAGTTTGGTCAGGGAAAAAACGGCTGCCGATCATACTACATCAGGGCGAAGCGGGCTGATACCTCGGTGGCATGGATCAACAACATCTTTCTGGTGATGAACCTGCAGTTCCTGTTAAGGGTCTTTTTTATGCTGTGCAAAACCAGGGTTGCTATGCCTCATATGGTGATGGAGTGGATCAAGAATAGGCTGCAATGCTATCGGGAAATACATCAGACCGATGGCGCTGCTATGTGCAGAATAATGGCAATCTGAGTTTCTGAGCAGACTCTACTTTCTGAAACAGAATACATCAACGAGCATCGTGATATGACTAACTAATTGATTCTATACGATAATTACACGGACAGTAGTGGTCTAAGAAATAGTTACATAGGCATAAAATAACTCTTTCTCTAAATCTTATAAACTTGAAGAGAGGTCTTATACACCGATGTTGAAATCCGTAATCAACTATCTTGGTTACATGTTCCCGAACACTGTAGGGTAGATCCTTCATGAATGCCTCTTTGCATTCCATATGTAGACCGCTCAGGGAGTGTATGATGATTATAGTACTTTTGGTTCCGGCTATGCCGAGTTAGGATATATGGAACAAGAGAATAGATTTGTATTTTGGACAACCATTATTGCGAATATTTCGGTTGCAGTGGGGGTAATCTTTGCAGGATATCAGTTTTGGGAAACTCGCCAATTTGAAAAGATGCAAAACTCTATGGAGTTGATTAATAAGCTAAAGGGAAGAGATGTAGTAAGCGCATATAAGAAGATACTTGAACACAAAGAAAGCAAAAACAAAAAACCTGATGATATAGTGAACGAACTGAACTACATTGCAAGTAATTACGAATACGCATCAATAGTGTATGCGTCCGGAAATGTTGATAAACAATTCGTAGAAAAAAACATTCATGTAAATAAGATTGTTGAACTGCTGAAATTTTACAATTATCCAGAAAGCGGCATGTCAAACATCTTGGCCCTACAAAAAGAGGAGAATGAAAAGTGAAGCTGTATAGCACGTGTTTGGCTATAGTGTTAACGCTGCTAATGACCTCGGCCATGGCTCAGCAAGATATATTGATAGAAGACAAAATAAGTGATGACGAAATCAAGGTAGAGGTAGTTGCACTTGTTCTTGAGAAACAAGATGAATATGTCAAGGATAGCATTAATCAATACAACTGCTTCACCGAAGAAGATTATAAGAGATTTAGATCATCGAATACGATCACAAAAATTGTTGAAGAGTTAAAGAAAGATGAGTATTTCTTGGGTTTAGTGGCAGGCACTGTAAAATTGAGCCCTATAAAACGTCATAAGATATATCGCGAAGCAAAAAAGACTTATAAAAAGACTTGGGCCGAACTCGGGAAAATAAGTCCTGAAGGACAAACGGATGCAGGCTCTGAGGCAGAGAAAGAGATATCAAGCGCTATAAGTAAGTTATTGAAGGATTTGGTTGAAGCTAGCGCTAAAAACTAATCAGCTAACAAAAAAATCCAGCCAACCCAAAAACCGCTATGCACTTTTCAGTCGGCTGATTTTGGTCGATCTGAAGTCAGAAAGCAGCCATTAATCAACCGCCCAATGAATGACTCTTCCTGGCCGAAGATAGGTGTCGGGAAGGACTCCCTCCCCGTATGGTCAAAAAACTCATGCGGCTACTATTGAGTTCTCCGGTACCAAAAGAGTACGAAAGAGTAGCTGTCAACAGGTTACCCTCAGTGTAACGGGATAGCGATCCTCTCCAAGGCGAAAGCTTCATCTACAAGGCGTATGGATTCCGTACTGCGAAGAACTAAATCCGTAATCCCTACCTACCACTGTCTCGGCAACCTTCCTCTACCCCAGACCGTGCATACATTTGTGTGAGGAACCTTTAATGGTTTACAGATTCGATCAAAGCGAATCGACGATCTCAGCGATCTTGTCGACCTTTTTTCTTTCCTGAGCATATTCATCATATGCTTGCAAAGCATTCTCAATCAGCCCGTCATAGTGTTTTTATGCGCGAACCCGATGCCAGAGCCGACATAGCTCGCTCTACATAGTCTGGATCGTCATTCTCTTCATCCAACAGACGACCGATTACGAACACTACTTCTATTGGCCCTTCCTCTCTATCTGCCGCCAAAAGGCACTTCCTGAGTGAGGTGATATATTTTTGACCCTGATCCAAAAGTTCCGGAACGGTGAGCTTCCTGTCGGCCCGTTTCAACTCTACTATGATGTGTTTTCCGGCTGTAGTCCGGTATGCAATATCGACCCGACCAAGGGTCTCTTCTTCCGTCAATTCAGGCGAGAACTCCTTGTATTGTGTCTTGAGTCGGGTTTCGATCAACTCACTACCCGTTGCCCGCTCCCATGATGGATCAAGTAGCCATAGATGATTGAACAGGTACTCCTGAAGAACCCTCTCCTTTTCATTCTCGTCCACCAATCCCTGGAACGCCCTGATTACCTCCATGCGCCCTTTGACAATCTGGCTGTACAACGTACTTTCGATATCATTGAGGTCGGCGAGCAATGGAAGCACTTTGTCAGCCGTACTTTCGAGAACGAGCTCCAGCTGATCCAGAGAATCCTTCATCCTCATACGCTCGAATGCCAGAATTCGGTAGCGATATAACTCTCGCTTGTCTTCATTGTCCTCTATTTTCAGGGTCTCAATCTTTCCAATGAGAGATTTCGCGTGTTTCTTGGCGCCGGTTGGCAACTCTTCATACCAGTTCTTCAGCGTTTCGCTTTCCTCAAGCGCGCTCTTGACACCAAGCTCTTTCCGCCATTCGGTCCACGTGCCTTCGATTTGCCGAATACACTTGGTCACATACGCCTCAATGAAACGATAACGTTCATCGTCTTCGACGACCCTCTGGCGATCACTGGTTGCAATATCGTCTTCGTTATCCTGATCCAGAAAATCAGCTTCAATCTGTCCAGCCAGGTATTTCGTAAACAGGCCGCCCTCATTGATTCGATCCAGTATGTTCTCCTGAATGAGGCGGCCTCTCGCCAGCACGACGATGGAGTTCATGTTGCCGCCATCGACAGTTTCGAGCTGCTTCGGCTTTTCTACCGCACCGATCCAGCCCCTGACTCTCCATGCCGGTTTCGTATTGTCTGGAATACCATCAAAGAATGCCTGCTTCTTCAATAGGGGGCGCGCTTTCTTCTCATGCTGCCCCTTTTCTCCTATCTCCCAAATAAATTGCACGGTTTTTAGATCGTCTCTGTCTATAACGGTTACCTCTTCACCGTTCACAAATACATGGAAGTCATCGGTTCCAATTACCGAGAACCTCCGCGCAAGCCTTTTCCTCAATGCAACCTCAGTTTGAGACGACCATCGTTTACGTTTGAGATCAGAAAGTATGATCCGGCTCCCCTCATCAATCGCGATCACGTCCTGCTCAATCGGGCGCGGGTGGTACTCACCACCGCCATCGCCGATTACATCCTTGATCACATCCAACTCCATCACGAGACCCTGCTTCTGACCATCTTTTACAGACTGAACCTCCACCTTGTTGGCTATCGAAAACAGTGACAGTTTACCAATGCCTTTCCGCCCCATGACGGCCCGTCCACCAGGGCTCACATTCTCACCATGCTCCCTACGGGCATATCCAACTTTCAAATACTTCTCATTCAGGTCGCCGTGGTTCATACCCAGCCCCGTATCCGTGATACGTATCGTACGTGTCGAGTCGTCAATCTCAATTTCCACTTTATCAGCATCTGCATCCCATGCATTGGCGACTGCCTCAGAGATTACTGCTGGCACATTGCTATACAGATGTATTCCCAAATGATTGAGCACGTTCAGGTCAAGTGTCATCTTATAGGGAGATTCCATATTCACTTTGTTCATAGGCTGGGCACTTGTGAGTGGTTGCTCAAAGCTCAAAAATATCCCTGATAGAAATCGATCGGGTTTTTTCTTAGATACTATAGAAATGGCTACTATAGACTCTACAAAGACGTGGCACGGGTATCCAGTCGGCAATAACACAATATAATCTATGGGTTATAGGTGCAGTTACGATCGGGGCTCGATTCCCGCCACTTCCGCCAATACTGTAGGGAGCTTACCTCATCGCTTTGATCCGCTCGGTAGTTGAAGCCAATCTCCTTGATAAGTCGAATGTCGTCGCTGGATGTAGCTGATTCCCCATTTCGATAAAATGCTGGATATCTCTGCGTTCTTCCAGAACATTCGACCAGTCCCAGAATGGATGTATTACTGCCATCCACAAGTTCGATCGAAGCTCGACAATCTCCAAATTGCCAATACGATCCCTACTTCCCTGGAACACTTCTGCGACATCGTCGGCATATCGGGAAGCAAGCTCTGGCCAGTCTTCCAATCCAGGAAAATTGAAACAACCGTCTAGTCCAGCCTTGAAAGCTGGCATCATGAGCAATGATATTGTAGCTAGGCCAAGTCTCCAATCCAGAAGCCCATGCCACGGCTGATTCCCAAACCGGCATAAACATTCGTAGCAAGCCTGGTCACAGTGTCGACTGTGGTCTGTCGAAAGATACGGATTGCTCAATAGCGATTCCATCATCCTCACGACCAGAGGTTGACCGTACCTATGACTGGCCAATGCATCACATAGCCCAGACCCATTCACGAGAGAATCGGCGATCTGTAGAACGGGCCGCGGCTGGCCATCCGCACCTGGTATCACACGTGGAGCCAGCACTTCGAACTCATCTGGATCTACATCCAAGGCCGAGGCCGCTTCGTACACCAACATGAAACAGGCTGATAGAGCACCAGAACGGAAGCCTATCGTAGTTGGCAATGGATGATCGCCCTGAGCTTCAGGGTTCCGTAAAAAAGCGATACCCTCGGGCATATCAATGGGATGAATCAGCATCGAGTCGGTGACACGTGGTGAAGATAAGTAGAAGCCCTCCTTGGAGGGGATAACATCATCGCCCCGAAACCATCGGTTGCCCGATGCGACATCCTGATCAATCCAAAGGCCTTTCACGACGGCGCTCGTCCCTTCGTCGTGCGTACGTGTCCTCAAGTCTCCGTAATCTGCATTGAAGCCACTCCACCCTTGCTCAGTCCGTTCACCTCTGTTCAACCGATATAGAGTAGCCTGGCGATTGAGCCCTAGAGAGGTATTGGTGCCAGGAAACCCATACATCGTCGGCAACCTGTCGCCTGCAATGGATGTCCTAGTTGCGCGCGTCGAACGCGCATCATCGTCACCACGGTGTTTCGGATGGAAATCAGTAACAAAAGCACGCGGGACGTAACATGTCCGGGTTGCATCTGGGTCGAGATCAGCCCCACATACCGAGCACACCATCGTCGCCAAGCCACTTTGATTCGCAGATCCACAGGAAGAGCACTCATTTATATTGATAGCGCCCCCCAGACCATCAGCCAGGGCCTCAACTTTCCATCCCCCGCGATGCCGAAATAGTGCTGGTGGAAGATACCCCGTATACCCCACTGCACGGTGGACTCTCTTGTCCTGTATCATTTCCTGACCCGGTGCAAACTCTTGAATAGCCACCTCAAGATCACGGTCGATCGAGGTCAAGTTGATTCGCCCAGCGCGATCACCGCCCACAAGCTTCGTATATAGGGCTCGAACGCGCGTAGGCATGCCATACATTGGAAAGAGTCCCGCCTCTGCCAACGCTTCAGCAAGCCCCTTGCCCGCAAACTCATCAACATATGCCACACGGTCGAGATCAGCCATGGTCTCGTTGACACTCAATCCATCAAGAACACTTTGCGGTGTCAGGGTAACATCAGCACAGCACCATGCACAGAAACGGTCCCTGAAGTCGGCCGTGGCATCGAGAGCTGTAGCCAATCGTCCGGAGAACATCTGGTCAGAACGATATTGCGCCACCGCAATAAACTCGCCGTGAGTATCTGGGCGCAACATTTGATCTGCTGGCCAGTCTGTCGTCCACGACTGTCGGAGATGACGGAAGGCTTCGATCAACCACGCCTTTCGCACCAAGCGTTGTGCTATCGGTACCAAGTCACTCGAGAGGAACGGCGGCGGCGGAGGATCGCCAGTAATGCGCTCCGGGTGACGGAAATAGTGAAGATCATGGCTTCGGCTTCTACAAACCGTGAGTACCACTGGAAATGCCTGGCCACGCCTCCCTGCCCTACCAACTCGTTGCTGGTAGTTGAAACGCTGCGGTGGCATGTTGGCTTGGAAGACAGCACGTAAGCTACCTATATCGACCCCAACTTCCATGGTTGTCGTAACAGACAAAACATCGATTGTTTTTGCCGCGCGCTCCAATACCTCAGAGACATCAATATCTTGACCACGGGGCAGTATGTCGTCGTCGTCTCGTATAAGGATGCCTTTGAAACGCCTCAAGCGGGCCGAAGGGTTAGAGGTCATTCCTGTCAGCTCCTCCGACCGCAAGCGACATTCCATATATCCCTGTCCAACCCGCACCCCGAGATAGTTGGCGCGTCGAAGCTCACCAACAGCTCCTGAAGGAAGCTCAGCCAAAGAACGATAGCAACGAGTACAAACTCCGGTTCCCCGATGCAAGTGAATACGTCCGCAATTGTCACATCGCCAATAGCCGCCATTTTCTTCGGGAACACGGACGCGGACGGCATGCGCTCGGATAATGCCACGACCATGATGGTCAGCCTCAAGGCGCCTAAGAAACTCTCCGAAGCGCTCTGGAGCCGCAGTTTCACCCCACGACTGGATCATGAACCGGCGAACCCTAGCGGTTGGCGGCACGTCACCCCATGTGGTCCACTCTCGCAGAGCTTCGCGGTCGTATGGACTTGGGATGTAGCGATATTGATCGGCAAGCACTCGCAAAATCGCGTCAAAGGGAGCAACCGCAGATCTTGTCTCGCCTCCACGAAGCGAGAAGCAAGGATAACCTAGCCCAGATCCCTCGATCGAAAAATATGTCCGGTTGAACACCGTTCCATTTGCAAGTTCACCCAGGCTATCCGTGATACGGTTACGTCCCTGGACTAGCTCAGGCGACAAGCGATCTAGTTGATTCCAATGCACTCCACCGTCAGTTAGCACAAATAATTGCTGCCACGCAAACTTAAGATCACCACCAAAGATCTCCCGAACGCCGCTCGGGTCAGTAGGATGTATCCCCAACATAACCATGCGTTCTAGCATCGGCTTAACCGTTGATTCTGCGGGATTGACCTCAAGATCTAAGACTTCACGCAGCGGTACGGAATCATCTGCGTGATTTGATGAGTTCAGTTGCTGTACCTCGGCAACGAGCCCCCCTATTTGTTGAGCATTAGATAACGGATCGGATGCAGCGAGACTCCTGATCTCTGCTTCTAGCGTTCGGCAACGTTCTTCGGCTTCTGCCGCGGAAGGACGAGCCCCAGCATAATGCATGATTTCCGATATGAGTAGGCCACGCCTTATGTCCTCATGGTGGCGGCCCTCCAGATCAAGCGCCGCCCTAGCTGCGTCTTGCCGACTATCTGCGAACGAGACAAGGCGCGCCTCGTTGTCATCCCGTTTAAGGTCAGCCAACAATTCACTCGCCAGAAGCTGCGTCGTTTTTGCAAAACCAACCCGAAAGTTACGGATTGGTGAATGTCGCATTGGCGCAGGGCGCAAAAGATATGATTCGCCGCAACAAGGACACTGAAAGGGGACAGCCGTTCCTGGGTCTGACGGGCGGTCGAATCGTCTATTCGGGTAACCATCTATCCTGGCACCATCGTAAATAAACCCCCGAACACCTCCTGGCACATCGAGATCGTTCCTACCGGTCGATACCATACCCGTAAATGGGTCTAGCTTTGCAGGTAACCAACGACCTGGCCCGTCTTCTTGCTGTATGTCTTCATTCCCAAAAGGAGCAAAACGGTCGACGACTGGCAAGAATATGGCGAAATCTTCAGCGCTGAGGTCCTCGAAAAGGCGCCCTTTAGCATCCTCAGGAAGCGACTCCGGATCGGGATCATGTGGCAGTAGCTCGACCCTTCCTGTACTTCCCTGGCTACGCATACCCCCAAAAAAAAGATACCCACAGCATTCGCAATAAAGCAACTCGAAAAATCGCGGTCGGCGCCCCCCGTCTAACGGTGTACCAAGTCTCAGCCCACGCTCAACAGACAACTCACCAAAGAGAGCTGCGATGCGTTCATGCACATCGCCACCCAGGGCAGGGGGCCGCGGCGCCGCAAACAGCCCTTCGATAGCGCGTAGAAACCAATGTACACGGAATGCGCTCAAACCCTCATCCAACCCACCACCGACCTCTTCGGCATACCCTCTCAGGCGAACTAGACATTCGAGAGCTCTAGATGCTTCCTGGGACGTCGAAAACAGCCTATGAGCCATCGTACCCACTGAAGTAGCCCGAATATCTCCTCCACCATCACAGGCCTTCTCGAGGAGAGTCGTAACGCGTTGAACAACTGACCTGGGAATTTCTTCCGGTGTGGTTGGAATTGGAGCCACACGAAGTGCTTCTGCCAGATCACGCCATAACGAAGGCTCTTGGGTAGGGTCAGATGGCAAATCTTCGTCAATTGGAAACAGGGCATCGAACGCATCACAAAGTCTCGTGGGATTGGGGAACGGCCTCGGTTCGGACGCCTCGACCGCTGTACGCCCTTGTACGATAGCTTCCGGCCACCGTTCGCGCGTAGGTTCATTACCCAAACCCTGAGAGCCAAAGAATGACCATAGGTAGTCCAGGCTCTTCTCCCCCTCATCACCACCCATCGGCAACGAGGCACTGGATGCAAGTATCCGCAACTTATGACGGTGCTCAGGTTGATCGAGGCCTAAGCGCATGAACAGCATCCGTAACAAAAACGCCACTTCGGTTCCAGCAGTTCCACGCTGAAGGTGAAGTTCGTCGACTACTAGAAAGAAGTAAGCGTCAGGGTCACTGAGCAGCCAGTTTCTAGTTTGCTCCCAGATTGGCTCCTCTACCTCGCGCGCTAGCATCGTCGACAACATGCTAGTGTTTGTAATGAGAATATCCGGTGGGTGCCGCTGCATCTCCCACCGGTCGAGCATCTCAGCCCCTGCTATACGGGGAAAGTTGAAGGGCAAATCGGCATCGTCATCACGCAAGGATTGAGCAACCGCTTCGCGCCTTGTCTCCTCAGCAGATACTGCCCACCGTTGTAGCTCGGCAACGCGACGCCTCACTCGACTTATTTCATCTCGTTCGGCCGCGCGCCGAGGGTGGCGCAGCCAGCCAGTCACGGGCGTGGCACTGGTGTAACGGCCAAAAAATATACGGTTCCCTATTGCTTCTTCGTCCAATACACGATGTGCCTCGTCCGAATCCAACGATTTTCGGAGACGCACAAGCTGATCTTCGACGAGCGCATTCATCGGGTAGAGAACCAATGCGCGCACGGCCTTCGGGCGCCCCACAGGTTCCAGGTCGCGCATAAACTCTATCGACTCAGCGCGAGGAGTCCTGGCATGCCACCAAGGCGTCCAACTTCCGAAATCAGCAGCTGGCCACCGCCTAGCCTCCTTCGCTATAGTTGCCAAGATCGGTAGCAGAAAGGCTTCAGTCTTTCCGGAACCGGTACCCGATGTCACAATACCCGGAGTCCCCTCTGCGACCCCTTGACGAAGCATTTCTAGCTGGTGAAGATAGAGACCATAAAGCGCACGACGCTCGCCAGTGTCCAAGTCCGTTTCCGCGGGTATCAAACCGGCCATTGCGATCCGTGTGAATGCCCTTAATTCGTCAGATGAAAATCCGGGCAACCAAATCGCCGCATTGGCGGCATCAGCTAGCTGGTCAACCCTAGTCCCTTCATCTGGCCCAACGTAGCGTGGTACCGGCTCTATTAGCGGCGATGTACACAGAGTGCCCGGTTGTTCTAGAAGTTCGCGCCGTGCCGCTTGTACTTCATCGTGTCTTATGCGGAAAGCAGTTTCTAAGTAGGTAACATAGAATCCACGAAGTTCTTCAAATGCATCGAACGGATTTCTCATTCATCGTTTCCAATATTGAAGTAGCATCTCGCTTCCTGCCATGCAGGGGATTTCGAAAGATTACTCAGCCTCTGCAAAATTGTCTCGGGTTCAGCTCCAGGAATATCCTTGATCTTCCAGTCGGGGTCTCGTCCGAGCAGGACTCCCGCAATTGCTTCTGCAATTGCGACCTGAGGATTCGCTGTCAGATTCAAATAAGACGTCAATACTTTTGACAGCACGTCTGCCGGTAGACCCACACCATTTGCTATCAACCAAGTAACGAAGGCTCCGACTTCTACCCCATCAAGAGGCGTCTGCAACGCATCCCACAAAGAGTTGTTGATTCGGGAGGGCGCCGGCACTGGGTGTGCTGGAAGTTGGATGCCTTCCATTTCTTGGTGATCACTTGGAACAAAGGCCAACTGCCTACTCAACTCAGATGGTATACCGTAGGTCGCATCACCATTGTGCAATGTGCCAATGACCTTCAACCTTGACGACAATACCGCGGTAGAAATTTGCGTTTCCGTACGCGACCAGCAAATCGCATTGGCCCCACCGCCCATAGGCAATAGCAATTCGGGTAGTATGACTTCGGGTGGCGCACGATTGCATCCCGACAGAATTACCAAGATTGGGCCATCACATCCCCTTTCGACAAAAAACTCACCTAACGTATAGCTACGTTCAAAGTATGTCGCGCCAACCGGGTTGACTGGTGCATTCATCAAATCCCCGATACCAAAGACTGCCGTATTGACCGACACCCGCACAGCGCATTCTCCCGCCACTGTCGAAGCAAGTGCGACTGCCAGTCGCTCGGAATGAGCGCCTGAAATCAAAGTAATCCGATGGGCCATTACGGCGGAAAGCGATATCTGCATCACGTATGGATCGACTCCGGTGTTATAAGACCACGCAACAACTGCCTTTTTTAAGCTCTCGCTGTTCTCAATGACCTTGATGTCAACCGTGGCTGAAGTTGTACTCCGCTCGAGAGTCGGATGGACTGATTCAGTCTTAAACGAGCGTTTTACCGCATCAAGCAGGCCATGCCGGGCCAATGCCTCGATTGGCGACTCAATGATATCTGAGACGGCAGCGCTGATACTGGTATGCAATGCATCAAGTTGCCGTGTTGCAGCCTCAATTTTTTTTCTCGTTTCTGATAGGCGATTGTTTGCCGTATGCTGCTCTTCAATCAGTTCTTTTTCCTTTTCTTCACGAAGCTGCTGAAGTACTTTCTCTGACCTAGCCTCCAATCTTTCTTGGAATGGTGGATACTCCATTAGAATTTCTACGACCTTATCGATGTGATCGACTTCAGCATCGAACCCCTCTACCAAAGAGATCAATGCTTCGCGTCGAACACGCTCTTTGGCAGCATCACCCCCACCCAGTTCAGCCGCATCGATAACTTCCAAATATTTCCGCAGAAGCTTCTTGGTTACATCAAGACCATCTAACACAGTACGATCGATACTGGATATGCGTTTTCGCATATGCTTGATCAACTGGGCGTCGGACAATGTACATTGATAAGAAATTGCTTCGCCAGGGACAAGCGACAGTGAATAGTGGTGCGCGCCCACAACTATTTGCTCGAAAGCCTCTGTATCGACAGAATATATGGGTATCACCCCTTCTAACTCGGGTACCGTGATGAGAACATGTTCTTTGTGTGTGGAGGTTCTGAATGAATCGGGCAAGATTATCCAGCGCCCGACTTCACCAGGAATCGCAACCAACGGACGCCCGACAATGGGAGTATCGATCGAAAACCGACCGGTCGCGAGCACTCGTCTGAACGTCTTTTGACCAGGAACATCCTGGAGAGTAATGGCTTGGTATGGTCGCCTCGCATCGGCCACAGCAAACTTATCCTTGTGTTTAAAATCACTACCGTAACCATGCTGAGATTGTAAAGTGACTACCCAAAGGGCACCTTCGCTCGCAAGTGACACAGGGTTCCACCAGAAGACTAGTCCTTCATCTAAAAATAGAGAATTACCATCTTTGATCGGTCGCCATGATTTTTTAGCGATCTCATAGATTGGTCGAAGGCGCGCAAACCGGTTCGATTGATCTGGTTTCAGATATTCTATGTAGGCCAGAAATTGTCCTGCAGGTACTGAATCCTTACTCATTGGATGGCGCCATCTTCAATATCTAGATTAAACATCAAATTTCACCAAGCACTTCGTCGCTTTCCACGCTCGCGCCTCAACAGAAGCTCATATCTGTTGCGGGCAGTAATACGCCGCTGCATCCTGCGCGGCGATTGGGGTATATCGCTCAACCAGATGCAACACGCTTTTGCTGGCGACCACGAAGTACTCGCAGGGTAAATACGTCCCCCATTAGACTCTCGGAAGCATACGCCACCACCTGAAATGACAGTGCGCCACCCCAGCGGTGTTGGTAGCGTTAGATTTACGTCTTCCAGCCTGACAGCGCCATCATTCATCAACTGGCCGAAACCCCTACCATTTTCGGCAGCCAATCCTAATAGCGCCCAAGCTCTGCAATCTGTATTCCATACCGTTCCATCCTTTCGATAGAGTACAAATAAGTCCTGCTGACGCGTGGCTCGCCACTTCTCAAGTCTGGGAAGATGGGGTTTTTTATCTTCATCCTCCAAAAACCTGCCCAGTCGAGCAGACCAGACCATCTTTTTTTCATCCGCGTAACTCTTGATGTCTTGTCGAGCTGGTACAGAAAACAGATCTTCGAATGCGGGCAGCTGTATCGCAGGCAGCCTGTCACCACACAGCATTAGCCAACCAGTCGCCGACTGCAGGGCAGACAATTTAGTCGAATCGCGAAGGCGGTACTCCAATGCACCGAAAGTCTCTGTATCGGGTGAGGTCACTACATTGTGCCTCTGACCAAGTAATTGGTCCGTCATGGAACGCATGGCTGAAGAAAGTAATCCCCCAATGCGTACTACTACACCATACTCATTGGAATGCACTACGATATTAGGGTGGTTTGCAACCAAAACACTGCTTGACCAGTGGCGTGCATGAAGGAGTCGTAGTACTCCATTCTGCACAAGATCGTTTAGTTTAATCCAGGCATCGTGCCGCGCCCCCCAGATCGTGTTCAGAAATTCTAGACATTCACCGAAAGAGAGCGCGTATCGGCGCGCGAAGATAGCGGACAAAATCTCAATGGTCTGTGTCCAGCGGATGTCTAACTCACTAAAATTCAGTCTAAGTGGCGAATTCGATGTCAACTTCGATTTGGTTAACGGACTTATTCTTGTTTTGACTTTAGAGGAATGTTTGAGTGCACTAGTGGCCTCCGAAAAAAAGGAAGGTGAGAAAACTTGGAGGTGTCCACCCACTCCACTCTCCAACCAGCTGTAGGGATTTCTAACAGCCTTGAAGACAAGCACGGAGCTGGTATCTGAGAAGCGGAAACAACGGTGCGCTAGATGTTTACCTGACTGGCCAAATGCGGCAACGCGCATGACGAAATTGTGTCCAAAATCAATAAGCGTGCGCTCTGGCAACACGAGTTGGTCATCGCAACATCTGAGCGGGTAAGACGATTTACCACCTTCATGCTCCACGAGAGCTGTTCCAGACTGCGCGCCCTTACAGCGGAATACAGGTACCATTGATGGCAAGTAGAGGTACCTGCCGTCTGGTCGCCTTACACTTCCCGATACACTGATGGTTGGTCTCGTAAGGCGTTTCGCGAAGAAATCCGGTGTGAATACGCGCACATCCATCCAAGCACGGAAGCTATCATTCATCTCAATGGGGCCTAAGAGTATCCACGAAGAGCTACCCGCGAGTGTAGTATTGAACCTCGTGATCGGGCCCTTGGGATTTTTCGGTGCACCAGATAGCCAGTCATGGTCACGATGTAGAATCAACCACAGCAATCCCGTGTCCGGTGGCGCAGCCACATCAAACCAACGCCCTTCGTCGTCCTGAACAAAACCAACGCAGCCGTCGTTCAAAGCTCGCCCCAAGCGATCCCCTAACCACAACCTATATTGTTTCGCTCTCCACCGATTTCTGAGTAGATCCAAGATTCTTCCCGGCGGATCGCTATTGTTTCTGCACCAGCTGATCAGACCGTTTTCTATCTTGTCCGCGGGCTTTTTTCTCCACCCAGAACCACCATCCTGATCCTCACGGCAATAAATCCATAATCCTGGATCATAAGGATCTGTTGGATCAATTTCTAAACGGCAGCCTGTGGGTACCAGATGTTCCGCTTGTCGGACCCGAGTCCAAGTCGTTTCGGCGATCGCGTCCCAAAAGAGCGTATCCACCGCCATATTCATGTCACCCGATTCAAGAATTCTTGAAAATCGGTAAAACTCCTCTCGAAACCGGTCAGAGAATCCGGTGATATTGGATTGCAGCATATGCAGTAGACGTGACAACGGCGCGGTCGCGTCGACACCGGTCCGAGTAAAGAGTTCTGCTAATCGATTTTGATCACGAAACCCCGGGAATGCCAATCGCTTCGAATAACCGATTATTGACTCGTTTCCAGGGTTAGGAAGCACTAATCGGCGAGTATCGCCCAACCTGTTGGCACGATTTATGGACCATTGTTGGACTTTCCGCCAAAGTACCGGAAGGCACCCTCCCGAAACGTAGTCCTTAGATTCGAGACCCAGCATTTGCGCCAAGCGTATTCGGAAGTTTCCTTCATCTTGTAAGGACTCTTCTGCAGAGGCGGCCAGTATCGTAAGATGGAGTTGAGCGTAGAAGGGCAAATCGTCATGACTGGACGTCCAGCGATCCATGACCGCAGGGGCGAATAGGTGTCGGATGCCATTCTCGCTATGTGGCATCGCCCGCAAGAACGATTCGCGCGCAATAGTGCCATCGTCGAATCCACCCGCTTCAGCCAAAAAAACATCGGTGGCATCAATCCTTCTGATTTCCTGGGACAGGTCTACTCGGTCTAAAAATACAGCTTTGACCAAGCGCTGATTCCACTCTTGTAAATCAATCACTTTGACTATTGTTCATCCTATTCAAACAATCCTCGAGCGCACCGTTTTCGCGATCATTTCTGATGCCTCTTTAGGATTCTCATGTTCCCAGATCCGGATCACCTCCCACCCGACAGCAGCCAAACGTGCGTTTGTATCATGGTCACGGTTACGATTCGTCTTGATTTTCTCTCGCCAGAACTCGACGTTGCTCTTTGGCCAGGTACCGTGTTCCGGACAACCATGCCAGAAGCACCCATCGACGAAGACAGCAACACGCGCCCGTGTAAAGACGAGGTCTGCTCTACGCCTCGGTCGCTCCAAGACTGGGAAATCGACTCGATACCGTAAACCCATTCCATGGAGCCTACGCCGAATCTTCATCTCTGCCGAAGTGTCCCTTTGACCGGTCGCCGCCATACGCCGACTGGCGGCCTCGGATGATGGACTAGGCACCTTCCGCGTCATCATCAGCAACGAAAGAGGAAATCTCTGTGTCCCTTCTTCAATCGCTGCTCCTCATTCTCCGTGGAGATACTCGCGCATCACATCCGTTCAAATGCCTAGTGATACTCCGAGCGATGACGCGCCCTAATCCAACGGGTACCGCGTTTCCAATCATTCGCCCGACAGGAGTAAACTGGATTGGCAGATCTGGTTCAACGAACTCGTAATTACGAGGAAAACTCTGCAAGATGGCGGCTTCCCTCAAAGATATTGCACGGTCCTGTTCCGGGTGGCCAAACCGACCATTTCCATAACCGAAACATTGAGTTGTCATCGTCGGAGCCGGCTTGCCCCATTCCATACGGCCGTAGACGCTCGGATAGGAACGACCAGTGTCTTCCTTGTGGCAGTCGGCCACAAGACGAGCAGGCCATTCTCTCCAGGTTCCACCTGGCCTAGAAGCACGAATCCTCGCCAGGTTCTTGGAAGACAAGGAACTTGCCATGTGTAATTTATCGCGCGGCGATGCCTGCCCTGCTTCGATAGGTCGTAGACGACCGATAGCCTGTTTGACTGTCTTCGGCTTCCGATGGGTTGGTTGAATCATATCTATCGGACCATGGAGAGATGCTAATAAGACCATCCTTCTTCTGGTCTGTGGAACACCGTACTGAGCACATTCGACCACATCGAACCATGTGTGGTATCCATATCCCACCAATTTGGCCACAAAGTCATCGAAGACCCCATGTCGCCCCACTGTAGGAACGTTCTCCATCGTGACGACGTCCGGCCGAAGACCTCCCACCAATCGACCAAATTCATAGAGTAGGCTCCACTTACTATCCGATTTAGTGTCATACCGCTGACTATAAGTCGAAAACGGTTGGCAAGGAGCGCATCCTGCCAAGACCCGAATCGTACCTGGAGAGAAGAGTGAGGCAACCTCGTCGACCCCCATCTTGGCGACATCCTGCTCAATGAAAGCGGCATCGTTGTTCTTCTCGTAGGGGTAACGACAGGCGGGATCGAGATCAATACCTGCATTCACTGGGAGTCCCTCAAGGATGAAGCCGTGAGTTAACCCCCCTGCACCACAGAATAGGTCTACACAAGAAATATCATCGTTCATTTCAGTAATTATTTTCTATAGCTATGAACGATTCATCATCTACAGTCCGTAGCCTTTGGTTTTTTCTTGTTGTCGCTTATTCATCGCACTTTACTCTACCTCTTCATTTTCTGGGTATTCGAACAGAAGCGGTGTGGATCATCTATGGGCTCGACTCGATTCGCATGTTCGCGGATTGCTTCGACTTCTTCTGGGCTGCATATGACCTGGCGATTTCGGTACCGATGCCCAGGAGGTATTTTTCCCTCCTGCCGCCACCGCCAAAGCGTCTGGCGAGTCACATCGACCTCCTTAAGAAGATCCGCCAAGGTCAAGTACCTGATCTTATTTATCTCAAGAGGCATCGTACAACAAGTATAACATTATGTAACATTGCGTCAGTAACTGTTTGACCAGAAAACAGATTATCAACCCGAGACTCAGTTTCTTTGAGATATCGTGACACTTCTACTATACAGAGACTCAACATCAAAAAAATGAGAAACGCAGCCTCTATAGGGTTTGATAAAAATAACAGGACAACGCCAACTTTTGTCTTGCTTTTCGGTACGACCCCAACATATTTTGGTGGTCGTTCCAGAGAATTTATAACTCTCTGTTGGGAACAGAACCTAACACCCGTTGACAATGAAGCAAAATCTCACATCTCCGTTCGACGTCTACGATCGCGACGCAAAATCGCTGGCGACCCATTATGAGTCCAAGACCTTCGAGGAAGTACACGCCGATGTTGTCGACCTGGCACCCGCTGACGTCGGCTTGGTTCTGGACATCGGCGCCGGGTCGGGCCGGGATGCCGCTTGGTTCGCCGCTCATGGACACGAAGTCATCGCGGTGGAGCCAGCACCCCGAATGCGCGAGGTAGCCAGATCCTTCCATCCAGATTCACGTATTCGCTGGCTCGACGACCAGCTCCCTGTCCTCGGAAATGTCTTCCGGACTGGGCTAACCTTCGACCTCATCTGGCTAAGTGCCGTCTGGATGCACGTAGCCCCAACTTACCGACAGCGTGCCTTCCGGAAGATGGTCAGCCTGCTGCGGCCTGGTGGCCGCCTCATGATGTCGCTGCGCCAGGGGCCTCCGCCGGACGACCGTGAGATGTACCCGACGCACGTAGACGAGGTCGAAAAGCTCGCACGTAGCCACGGGCTGGCGGTCATCCGGGTCACCCGGGCGAATGACCGGCTTGGCCGCGAAGGCGTGACCTGGCAAACGGTATGCCTTCAGGCCCCCGACGACGGCCTGGGGGCGCTGCCTCTGCTCCGGCACGTCATCATCAACGACAGCAAGTCCTCCACCTACAAGCTCGCGTTGCTCCGAGTGCTGACCCGCATCGCAGAAAGCGCTACCGGCCTCGTGGAGGACGTGGACGACGACACCGTGGCTGTTCCGTTGGGCCTGGTTGCGCTTTACTGGATCCGCGCGTTCAAGCCTCTTGTCGAACAAGGGCTCCCTCAGAAGCCACCGAACCGGAAGGACACCGGTTTGGGCTTTGTTAAAGAGGGGTTCCGCGCGCTACGACAAGTGTCGCCTTACAGTCTGCGGCTCGGTGCCCGCTTCACTGGCCACGAGGGCACCGCGCTCCTCGCCGCCCTGCGGGATGCCCGCAATACCATCACTCAAATGCCGGCTCACTACATCACTTACCCGGGAAAGGAAGATCAAGTCTTCGTTGCAGAGTCAGCGCGGGCACCCCGGGCCCGCGACTTTGCGTTGGATGCCCCTTTTCTTGGCGCGTTCGGCCGCCTGCTCTTCCCGAGACACCTCTGGCAGGCCATGACTCGCTATGCGGCTTGGATCGAACCGGCTCTTCTCAACGAGTGGACTGAGCTGATGCAGAGCTACGAGGGCGACGCCAGGCGTACCCGCGACGAACACTTCGGTCTGCTGCGTTGGCTCGACCCGGAACACGACACACGCCTGGTACGCAACTTCGCTTTAGAGATTCGGGAACGCAATCAGGCGCTCTACTGCCTGTGGAGCGGACGCCGGCTCAGGGACCAATTCGCAATTGATCACTGTCTCCCGTTTGCCGCTTGGCCCTGCAACGACCTGTGGAACCTTTTCCCTTCCCACCCGAGTGTCAATAAGAAGAAAGGCGACAAACTGCCAAGCGCCGAATCCCTGGTCGATGCTAGGGACCGAATCCTTGAGTGGTGGCAAACCGCGTACGTCGGTCAGGATTCGGTTGGGGAGCGCTTCGAGGACGAGGCCATTGCCGCCCTCCCGGGAACGCTTGTCTCGGCCACATCACCCTTGCCAGAAGACGTCTTCGACGGTCTGATGCTGCAACGAGCCACGCTGAGGCGAGATCAGCAGCTTGCGGAGTGGGTTTGCTGCTAAGAGGGGCTATCATCTATGCTGGAAATGATGAAAGGAAACACAACAATGAGAATCGGGCAGCTACTGCTTAAACTCGGCGGCATTGCTGCCGGGCTCGTATTTGCGCTGCTTGGCACCCTTCGGGATTCTTTTGCAGCTGCGGACACGACCGAAGAGAGTGATCGGTCAATACAGGACTCCGATTTAATCGGGGATTACAACTTCCGTACCCAACAGTTCGATTCAGGCACTGACCCTGCCGGTTGGTACGAGGACGAACCCTAGCAAAAGCACTATCGCCTTAGTCCGCGACCAACAGCAGCCTTCCCAATACTTCCGCCCTGCTTGCCAGCATCTTCAGCGGGTCTAGCCATCGGGCCTACCGCGGCCGAAATCGAGCGCCCAATGTTCACTCCAGCCCAGGCCATCATGCCACTCCACAGGACTGGCAGTCCCAGATAGAGACTTGTTGTTATCATGTTGAGCAGCATGCGTTTGATATAGTGCTCGCAGGAGTTTGCGAACATCTGCAAGAAGACATTCACATACGGGTACAAGGAAAGGATGAAGTTCTGGTCCACCCACAAAG